>RGEC01000041.1 GCA_009918425.1 Bacteroidota bacterium | reverse complement strand
AATGGCTCAGGATGCCGAGATGGTGTGGCTCGCAACGGACGAAGACCGCGAGGGAGAAGCCATTAGCTGGCACCTGTTTGAGACGCTGGGGCTTAAGGAAGAAAATACCAAGCGTATTGTCTTTAATGAAATTACCAAACCCGCTATTCTCAAGGCGGTAGAGAATCCCCGAAACATAGACAAATACCTCGTGGATGCACAACAGGCGCGCCGTGTGCTGGATCGGCTTGTCGGGTTTGAATTATCTCCCATATTATGGCGCATGGTTAGCAATGGTCTCTCTGCAGGTCGCGTTCAGTCTGTTGCCGTTAGACTTATTGTTGAAAGGGAAAGAGAAATAAATTCCTTTGAAAGCCATTCCGAATTTAAGGTTACTGCACTGTTCACCACAAAAGAGGGAAAAACACTGAAGGCTGAATTGACCCGGAAGTTCAAAACTGAGGTTGAAGCGGTGGATTTTCTCAACCAGGTACAGCCTGCATCCTTTAAGGTGTTGAATACCGAGGTAAAGCCTACACACAGAAATCCGGCCCCGCCATTTACAACCAGTACTTTACAGCAGGAGGCTTCCCGTAAACTGGGGTATGATGTGTCCAAAACCATGTCGTTGGCGCAGCGCTTGTATGAAAACGGTCACATTACGTATATGCGTACCGACTCGGTAAACCTGAGCCAGCTTGCCGTTGCAGCAGCAAAAGAACAGATCACATCCATGTTTGGTCCGGAATACAGCCAGGTGCGGAAATTCAGCAATAAAAACGAAAGTGCACAGGAAGCACACGAAGCCATACGTCCTACTTATTTTGATAAAACCGCTGCCGGCGATGACCCGCAGCAGAAAAAGCTGTATGATCTGATTTGGAAAAGGGCTGTGGCTTCACAGATGAAAACTGCTGACTTGGAAAAAACAACCATTAATATCGGGAATTCTGCCAATGGTGAAACCTTTGTAGCCGAAGGTGAAGTAATCAAGTTTGATGGTTTTTTAAGGCTATACATGGAAAGCAATGATGACGATGAGGAGAAGGACGAAGAAGGTGTGTTGCCCCGCGTAAATATTAATGACAGCCTAAATTATAGCGAAATCAAGGCTGAAGAAAAATTCAGCCGACCTGCTGCAAGATATTCGGAAGCTGCTTTGGTAAAAAAACTGGAAGAACTGGGTATTGGTAGGCCCTCTACCTATGCACCCACCATTAGTACTATTCAAAAACGGGGATATGTTACATCCGAATCGCGCGATGGCAAAACCCGCAATTTTGTTTCCGTGCTGATGAACAAAACCGGAATTAACCGAGAAGTAAAAACAGAGAATTTCGGAGCCGAGAAGAAAAAGTTATTCCCCACCGATATGGGTATGTTGGTTACCGATTTTCTCCTTCAGCATTTCAATCAGATTATGGATTATGGCTTTACGGCCTCCGTAGAAAAAGAATTTGACGAAATAGCCGAAGGGAATATGGGCTGGCAGGATATGCTCCAGACCTTCTACGATCCATTCTCTGAAAATATTCAGCGTACCAAAGAAACAGCAACCCGTGTAACCGGTGAGCGTATTCTGGGTGAAGACCCACAGTCAGGCAGGACTGTGCTTGTGAGACTTGGGCAATATGGTCCGATGGTTCAAATCGGTGCCCGTGATGATGGGCAACCCCAGCGATTTGCAAGCATCCCCCGGGGCATGTCTATGGAAAATATCAGTCTGAAAGATGCCCTCAAATTGTTTGAACTTCCCAAAAAGCTAGTCCTTGCCAATGGAACCGAAGTTACGGTGGCTGTAGGCCGCTACGGACCTTACCTGAAGGTGGGAGATAAATTTCATAGCCTTCCCAAAGATGCAGATCTGATTGCTTTTGCTGAGACAGATGCGGAAGTTTTTCTGCAAAACCTGGCAAATGAACCTCAGTTTCCCATGGAAATAGGTGAATATGACGGACATACACTGTCTGTCAATAAGGGACGTTTTGGGCCATATATAAAGTTTGGAGAACTGTTTGTAAGCCTGCCCAAAGGCACCAATCCCGCATCTGTAACCCTGGAACAAGCCATTCCGCTTATCGAAGCCAAAAAAGAAGGGGAGAAGTCTAAAATCATTAAACAATTCGAACAGGATAAAACACTGCAAATCCTTAAAGGTCAATACGGACCTTATATCAGCTATGGCAAAAAGAATGTAAAAATTCCATCAGGCAAGAATCCGGAAGAACTGACCTACGAAGAGGTGATGGATCTTGTAAAAAATGCGCCTGATAAAAAGCCTGCAGCCCGCAGAAAACGTTAAATCTTAATCCTACCACTTTCTTCGAAAATGGGAGGATAAGTCATGTAAATTGGCTGCGATAAATTTGCATTTTCCCTCAAAATTTCCTATATTTGATTATTAACCCACATGATTTCGGAATCCGAACTGAAAGCCATGTTATACCTGCTCGATGATACCGATGAGCAGGTGGTAGGTACTGTAGCTGGTCGCCTACTTTCAGAAGGTGCGCAGATTGTACCGGTACTTGAACAATATTGGCTTACCAATCAGGATCCTATTCGCGCAGGCCGCATTGAACAAATAATTCGCAATATTCAGCACAAGGATTTGTCTGCAGGCTTTGATTCATGGCTTAAATCCAAAGAAAAGTCACTGCTGGAAGCCTGTTTGCTGGTTAGTAAAATCCATTATCCCGGCCTTGATGAATCGCTGGTGGTAAATTTTGTGGAGAAAATGCGGCTGGATGCCTGGATGTCACTCTACAATGCTTCGAACCCCCACGATAAAATTAAAATTCTCAACCATATTTTCTTTGAAAGATATAATTTCAAGGGAAATTCAAATGATTACCACAATCCGGATAATTCGCTCATAAATAGGGTGATTGAAACCCGATCCGGAAATCCTATTTCGTTGTGTAATCTTTACGCAACTGTGGCTCAAAAACTCGGTTTGCCTGTGTATGGTGTTAATCTTCCCCAACATTTTGTGCTGGCCTATTGCGATGATACACACCTGGCTCCGATTGTGCCATTTCAGGCACCATCATCGCTGAATAGGGAAGATTACGGATCGGTGCTGTTCTATATCAATCCGTTTAGCCGTGGACAGATTTTTCTGCATAAAAACATTAAGGATTTTCTGGAGGTTATCAAGGTTGAATCACAACCCACTTTTTTCGATACCTGCGAACCGCTGGAAATACTGAAGCGAATGCTGCGTAACCTTCATTATTCCTACCAAAAAACAGACGATAAAGAAAGGCTCAAACAGGTGTCTTTTTACATGAAAAAGCTGGGAATGACGGAAGAAAGCAGTTCAGATGAATAGCATTCCGCCATTCAAATTTGCAGATACCCCTAAAAACTCCGAATTTTGCGTCTCTTTCCTATGGCAGAAAAACCTATCCTTATGCCCAAAATGGGCGAAAGTATTGCCGAAGCAACCATCATCCGCTGGCTCAAGAATGAAGGTGACAAGGTTGAAAAAGATGAACCCATCGTAGAAATTGCTACCGATAAGGTGGACAGCGAAATTCCCAGCACCGAGGCCGGTGTTTTGGTGAAACAGCTATATAAAGACGGACAGGTGGTAAAAGTGGGTGAGCCCGTTGCTATGATTGCAACAGACGGTTCCATTGCTTCTGCACCAACGCCTGTTTCTGCTCCGGCCGTTCAGCCTACGCCTGTGGCTGAAGTGGAAAAGACAATTGTGGAAGCGATAAACATTGCGCAACCCGAAAAACTGGCCGCCATTACTTCAGGCGGTGACAGATTCTATTCCCCGCTGGTACTCAACATTGCCCGAACCGAAGGTATCGGAATGGAAGAGTTGGAGCGCATTCCCGGTACCGGCAAAGAGGGCCGGGTTACCAAATCCGATATTCTTGCTTATGTGCAAAACCGCGGCGCTGCACCCGCTGCTACGGCAACAACAGCTGCACCTGTTGCTCCGCCTGCCACGCCCAAAGCTGAACCTGAAAAACCTGCTCAGGTGGCCGTTCCACTGGGTGCCGGTGATGAAATTATAGAAATGGATCGCGTTCGCAAACTGATTGCCGATCACATGGTAATGAGCAAGCGCAACAGCCCGCATGTAACCAGCTTTGTGGAAGCCGATGTAACCAATCTGGTAAACTGGCGAAACAAGGTGAAGGATGGCTTCAAAAAACGCGAGGGAGAAAATATCACCTTTACTCCGGTTTTTGTTTGGGCTATCGCCAAGGCCATCAAAGATTTCCCGATGATCAATGTGTCGGTGGACGGCGATAAAATCATTAAAAAGAAAAACATCAATGTCGGGATGGCTGTGGCACAGCAAAATGGTAATCTCATTGTGCCGGTGATTAAAAATGCCGATACCATGAACTTGCTGGGAATTACCCGCGTAGTAAATGACCTGGCCAACCGGGCGAGGGTGAATAAACTTACCCCTGACGAAATACAAGGCGGAACCTACACTGTAACCAATGTAGGATCATTTGGTAACGTAATGGGAACTCCTGTTATCAACCAGCCTCAGGTAGCCATTATGGCCATAGGTGCTATTCGCAAAAAGCCCGCTGTGATTGAAACGGAGTACGGTGATGTAATTGCCATTCGCCACATGATGTTCCTTAGCCATAGCTACGATCACCGTGTGGTGGACGGTGCCCTGGGCGGTATGTTTGTGCGCAAAGTTGCCGACTACTTAGAACAGTGGGATCCTGAAACCGAAATTTAACGGGCCTCGCATTACAGGGCCTAAAAACCACTGAGATGGAAGCAAAATTGCTAAAAATGGCCCGGCTAACAGCCTTCTTTTTATTGCTTCTAAATATTTTTTACACTTCGGATGAGTTTTTAACCCCTAAAACGGTTAAAACCACTTGTACTGAAGCCTACCGTAGTCTTTTGCCGGATGGCGAAAAACAGTTTACCATTATTCTTGCCAATCATTCGCAAATAGAGGTAACCGGTCAGGTTATTTTACCTGCGGCCGGTCAAAGCGTATTGTCTTATCACACACCATGGGTTGGTGGGTTAAAAGCTGTGAGTTATGAGTTTTACAGTTTGGACGGACAACTACAGGAACAAACCATTGGTAATCCCAATGCCCCCAGAACAAGCATACTCATCGTATCAGGAATCCTGTTTCTGATATGTATTGTGACCTTAACCGCACGATATGAATTTGCGGTCGGTACCCTCATTTTTGGGATAATACTGGCCGGTGTTCGCTTTTGGGTGTTAAAGTAAGATGTTGACAATATGAAACTTCGGCTTATGTCATTTTGGGGTTTTGTAAGGAAGTATCCTTTGTATGGTCTGTATCTGTTGATACTGTTAGTTGCACTATGCAAACAGTGGATTAGTCCGGCCGAGCTAATAGATTCGGGAGAGTACCGGAATGCTGCACAGAATTTTAGTGCAGGAAACGGCTGGAGCGCCTGTCTAACCTCGGATATTTGCGATCAGCTGAGCTTGCCCGAAACACGCCGTACGCCGGGTTACCCAATTTTAATAGCGCTTTTTCATTTCACCAATCTCTTACTTTTATTTCAGACAATCCTTTCAGCCATGGTGCCGCTGCTGATGTATAAACTGCTGATTAAAACAGGTATGGAGTATTGCTTCAAAATAGTAATGATATTGCTATTGCTATATCCGCTGCAGTTTTACTATGCGACAATGCTTATGCCCGATATCATCTGTCAGGTGCTGGTTTTATCTCTTGTGATGGCTTTTATTGAAAAGCGGTGGTGGCATGTTTCCTTAATGATAATAGCCCTGATGCTGTTGAAACCGGTCTTCGTACCTTTTGCATGGATGGCGTTGGCCGGATTGTATTTTTTCAGCGGAAAACAAAAAGTATGGTTGGTTTTACCAGCCCTTACAGTGCTTATTGTTTCCTGGTTCAATAAGCATCAAACTGGTGTTTTTCACTATACTTCAATGCCTGTAACAAATGCTTTTGAGTACAATATCAGAAATTTGGTGAAAGTGCAGACTTCAGGTGATGAAACCTATTATAAAATGGCTGCTCAAAAACTGGATAGCCTGGATTTTTCTGGCAAATACAATTTTATGCAAAGAGAAACACAAAGAGCCATTAGTATGTCGCCTTTGAAATATATCTTTTTGCACATTAAGGGCTCCGCTAAAGCAGTTTTAGATCCCGGTCGGTATGATTTTGTTGCTTTCTTTCAATTGCCGCAGGGAAGGGGGTTTATGGATGATTCTACATCCGGTTTTTGGGCCTCGCAGCCCCCTGCATATTGGTTTTATATTATTTTCTTTGGCTTGCTGGCATTGTTGAAAGCAGTTTTGACGATGATTACCCTTTTTTTTAAGAAGTTTCCCCAAAAGTGGATTTTGTTATTTCCAATTATCTACACACTTGCAGTTGTTGGACCTGTAGGCAGTGCACGTTATCTGCTTCCTGTTATGCCAATCTTTATCATTTTTGCCGCTATCGGTTGGTATATCTTATTTAATAAAAAACATTATGAAAGTACTGTTGCTGAGTGACAACCACGGCTGGGTGGATGATGGAATTCTGAAACATTGTTCCGAGGCTGATGAAGTTTGGCATGCCGGTGACTGGCTGAACCTGTCTTTGTTACATGCTATTGAAAAACTGGGTAAAACGGTTCGGGCATGCTGGGGAAATGTAGATGGACATGACCTGCGAAAAATTTTTCCCGAGCACAATAAATTCACGGTAGAAGGTGTAACTGTCTGGATTACCCACATAGCCGGAAAACCGGGTAGGTACAACCCTAAAATAACTTCACAGCTGAATGCCAATCCACCCAAATTGCTCATTTGCGGTCATTCCCATATTCTTAAGGTAGAACGAGATCCTGCTTTGAAAAATATGTTGTATGTAAACCCCGGCAGTTGTGGAATTCAAGGGTTTCATATTGTGCGAACAGCCCTTAGATTTGAACTGAATCAGGGTAAAATACTTAATATGCAAGCCATTGAATTTGGTCCAAGGGTTCAGAAAATAACCGAATAAATGAAATTTAGCATGCTGAAATTCGGGTGAAACCCGTATTTTTGCAGTCCCACTTTGCCCGGGTGGCGGAATTGGTAGACGCGTTGGTCTCAAACACCAATGGGGTAACACTCGTGCCGGTTCGAGCCCGGCCCCGGGTACAACAGAAAAGCCTTGCCATTCAAGGCTTTTTTTATGCATGGCAGAAAAAATTCAACTTGTTATTCCGGGATCTGAAAACCAGCAGATACATGCACACCTTTTTCTTCCCGAAAAGGAGATAGATGTACCTGTGTTCATTTTCTGTCATGGATTTAAAGGTTTCAGAGACTGGGGCTTCTTTCCCCGCATTGCCGATTATTTCTGTCCGGAGAATGTGGCTGTACTTACCTTTAATCATTCTTTTAATGGCGTAGACGAGGCTCAATGCGAAGAATTTACCCGGTTGGATTTATTCGCACAAAATACCATTTCACGGGAGTTGTCCGAGATACAATCCGTAATTACTGGGCGCCCGTTGCCCATTATGCTTCCATGTTTGCTTCTGCGGATTTGAAAAAATGGGAAAAGGAGGGTGCGTTAATAATACCCAATGCCCGTACAGGCCAGCAAATGCCGCTCAACTACAGCTATTGGCAAGATTTGATGACAAATGAAGAAAAATACAATGTTATGGAAGCAGCAGGTTCTTTGCAGATACCGCTGTTGTTGATTCACGGACTGGAAGACAAATCGGTTCCGGTAATACACTCCGAAAAACTGCACGATGAGTGCTGGCACGCGCTAATGGTGAAAATGGACGATGCCGATCATACATTCAATACGCCGCACCCTGCACCGGCTAAGCTATCCAAACAAACGGTTGAACTTCTAACCAATACACTGGATTTTATTCTGGACTGACTTATTTGGCTGCTGCCCGACGCAGTCGGTCATTAATGGCTCGTCCCAGTCCGGTCTCAGGTAGCAATTCTGCCACAATAAGGCTATAACCCGCAGCATCCGTCATTCTTAGCGTAGCAAATAAATTTACGGCTGCTTCCTCAGGATTTCTATTCGGACTGAGTATGAATTGACGCGATAAATCAATTCCTTGAATGGGAGCACTGTACCTCAAATAGCATGTACTTTCCGAGTCGTTAACTTCAGTGTAATCGGATAGAATCAATTTGCATCGTGGACTGTAATGCACATCCAGCTGTCCAGGTGCCGAAGGATTGCTACCGGCAGAAATTTGCTCTGCTACAGGCCCAATAATCTCAGTAATCTGCTCCACTGCAATACCGCCAAGGCGATAAATCACGGGCTCACCCTGTGGGAATCCCACGATGGTGCTTTCCACACCCACCATACAAGGGCCTCCATCCAAAATATAACAAACCTTTTCTCCCAGCTGATCGGCCACATGCTTTGCAGTAGTTGGACTCACATAGCCAAAAGGATTGGCGCTGGGTGCTGCAAGAGGAAAGTCCAGTTGCTGAAGCAATTCGAGGCAGACAGGGTGGGAGGGAACCCTTATGCCAACTGTATTATGGCCTGCAGTAACCAGGTCAGGAATAATTTCTTTTTTAGGCAAAACCAGCGTCAGTGGTCCGGGCCAGAACTCTTCAGCAAGAAGTTTTGCTTTCTCCGGCATGGAATGCACATACTTTAACGCCTCAGAAATGCTGTGTACATGCACAATCAGCGGATCAAAATAAGGCCGGTTTTTGGCTGTGAAAATTTTGGCTACAGCATCGGCGTTCAAAGCATTTGCAGCCAGTCCGTATACAGTTTCCGTAGGTATACCTACAATGTCTCCCTTTCGCAGGCAGATTGCGGCAGCTTCCATATCGGAGCCCGGTTGTACCATTAACGCCTTTTCAGATTGTATTTTTCAATCTTATTGTAGAGGTGGCTGCGCTGAATGTCAATCTCCTGCGCAGTTTTGGCAACGTTCCACGCATTCTGAATCAGCTTACGCTCAATGAATACTTTTTCAGCCCAATCCCTGAAATCCTGAAGGGTTGCGTAATTGTCCACCACGCCAAAAGGATCTGAACCTCGCTGGGCAGGATTGCTGTATATGAAAACATCATCACCCGTAATTTCTTCACCACACAAAATTACCAGACGTTCTACTACGTTGTGCAATTCACGAATATTGCCGGTCCAGTTCACTTCCTTAAGTGCTTCATATGCATCAGTCGTAAATTTTTTTGACGGAAGGCCGTTTTCAGCACAAATATTTTCCAGGAAATTTGCGGCTATGGTAGGAATGTCATCGGTACGCTCATTAAGTGTAGGCACATGAATCAATATAACCGATAGGCGATGGTAAAGATCCATGCGGAAGTTGCCTTTTTCAATCTCTTCCAGCAGATTTTTATTGGTAGCCGCAACAATTCTGACGTCAACCTTAATCTCTCGATCCCCACCAACGCGTGTGATCCGCCCTTCCTGTATGGCCCTGAGCACTTTTGCCTGAGCCGCCATGCTCATGTCTCCGATTTCATCCAGGAATAAGGTTCCGCCGTGAGCCTGTTCAAATTTACCAATGCGTTGCTTAATAGCGCTTGTAAAACTGCCTTTTTCATGCCCGAACAATTCACTTTCAATAAGTTCAGAAGGTATGCTGGCGCAGTTAACTTCCACTAATGGCATATTGGCCCTTGGGCTTTTTTCATGAATCCATCGTGCTACCAATTCCTTGCCGGTTCCGTTTTCACCGGTAACCAGAACGCGGGCTTCCGTTGGGGCAACTTTTTCAATGGTTTCTTTTATTTTCAGAATCGCCGGCGTTTCTCCTATAATATCATAGGTTTTAGCCGCTTTTCGCTTCAAAACCTTCGTTTCAGAAACAAGATTGTTTCGGTCTACTGCATTGCGTAGGGTAATCAACAATCGATTTAAATCCGGTGGCTTCGTGATAAAATCGTATGCGCCTTTTTTTGTGGCTTCAATAGCCATTTCAACAGTGCCATGCCCTGATATCATTACCATGGGTACATCAGGAGCCAAGGCCTGCACCCTGTCAAGCAATTCCATACCGTCAATTCCCGGCATTTTTACATCGCTCAATACCACATCATAACTGTTTTTCTGTAACAGTTGTAAACCTTTTGCCCCGTCCTCCGCAAGGGTTACCTCGTACTTTTCGTACTCTAGAATCTCTTTCAGGGTTTCCCTGATTGCAGCTTCATCATCAATGACCAAAATAGATGGCATAATCTGTATAAATTTGTTTACAAGATTATGTAAAATACATTGGACACCAATAGGATTTCAGGTTTTGTTATCCACGTATTATCAATACTTTTAAAATGTGTTTAAAGTGTAGAAAATCAAATATTTAAGCAGTCATATTTTTGTTTTTTGTAATTCACCTAAATTTTTGGGTTGTTCACACCGATTTAATATGGCAAATAAAAAATTATGTAAAAAACTTGCACATTCATACAGAAACCCCCAAATTTGTGGATTAACGATACAAGTGTAGTGTTCATGAGGAATAAACTATCAATAGTGCTGCTGGCCTCGCTGGCATTGCCTTTCAAGGGGTTTTCGCAGCAAGATCCCTATTATACGCATTATGCATTCAACAAAATCCTGTTCAATCCTGCCTATGCAGGTGCCTCAGGTAGTTTTTGCGTAAATGCCAATGCCCACAGGCAGTGGATGGGCCTGACGGATGAGACCGGCTATTTCAAAACCCAGTCAGGTTCTGCGCCGGTAAACTTCATCAACAACGTTATGCCCAAAACCAATGCTTTTGGTTTTTCTGCGCCAATCAATATTAAAAATAGTGCCGGTGCGCTAACCAACTATGGTGGTGCATTTTTTAGTTTTACGAACGATGTTATCGCTTACGAATCCAATACTTACATGCGAGGCGGTCTGGCAGGTGCCTACAATCTTGCAGACGGAAGCAGCATTCGTTTGGGATTTGATGTTACCAGCATTACCCGCCAGATTGATGGTACCAAAATGCGCGCTCACGACCCCAATGATCCTTTGGTTCCAACCAACAAACAAGGTGATACCAAAACAGAACTGGGTGCGGGAGTGTGGTATTCTAATCCCAACATGAAAGACCTCTACGCAGGTATTTCAATGTCACACATCAATCCTAAAGAATACAATTACGCTGCTTCAGGCGGTGCAATTAACGTAAAGTCTGCCCGACACCTTTACATTATGGCAGGATTTACAAAAGAACAATTTCTCGGCAATCCCGCATTAACCCTCGATCCCAGCATTATGATTAAAACGGTAATGGAGCAGGGTGGTTTTGTGAAACCGCAGTTTACTCCACAGGGTGTAGTAACCTGGAATAATACCTTTGCAGGTGGTCTTTCTATAAGAGGTCAGGGTTTGGGACTTGATGCCGCATCAATTTTATTAGGCTATTACCCTCCCATTAAAGGAAATTCACCCAATGGAATGGGAACACAGCTCTTTAGAATTGGATATTCCTATGATATAACCTTGCAAAGCCTGCGCCGCAGTAGCAATGGAACGCATGAATTACAGGTGAATTATTGTTTTAAAATAGCATTGCCTGAAAGACATGAAAAGGTATATCGCCATCCCCGGTATATGAATAGGTCTAAAGATCTGGAATAAAATTTAAGTCACACAATAATTATTATAATCAATCGTTATACATTGTAAAGAATAAAAAAATAGTTGCGTATTCATTACAAAAACCTATTTTTGCAACTTCACGTATAATACACAAAAACGAAACTGCCAGATGAAAAGGAAAATAATCAGCAGAATCATCAGTGAAAATCTAATGGTAAATAAACTGGTGAAAGCATTAACAAACAGCAAATTGCGGGCAGCAATGATTACTGCCTCCGTAGTGCTGTTTGCATGTGGTCCCGCAGATACGGGTGATCTGACGGGCGTACTCGACAGGAGGCCATGGTTCCATCCCCAACCTCCGGGAACTGTATACATACCTTCAGGAACTTTCCACACCGGTCAGTCAGGTCAGGATGTTTTTCAATCTTACCTTGAGCCAAACAAACAAATGACCATCGTGGCATTCTGGATGGATGAAACAGAAATTACCAACAACGAATACAGACAGTTTGTCAATCACGTGCTAGATTCTATAGCGCGTTTCAAACTGGATGAAGATGAATATTTTCTGCCTGAAAATGAGGATGGTGTTCGCTATATCGATTACAGCAAACCATTTGACTGGGAAAAGCATAAGGAAGACATGACGGATTTGTTCTATCAGGGCGGTGAGCGTTTCAGAGGGCTTGCCCAGATTGACACCCGTAAACTTATGTACAAATACCAGTGGTTTGATTTCGTAAGTGCAGCCAACCAGGATCGCGACAAATACAACCCCATGGATCGTTCCAAGTTTATCAAGGATGAAGAAACCCTTATCTATCCTGATACACTTTGCTGGGTACGTGACTTTACCTACAGTTTCAATGAACCTATGGCGCGTGTTTATTTCTGGCATCCCAAATACGATGACTATCCTGTAGTGGGTGTAAATTGGCATCAGGCAAATGCCTTCTGCGCTTGGAGAACTATTCGTAAATCCAGCTATTGGCATGAAATTGGTTTGCCCAATACAGAAGATTTCCGTCTTCCTACTGAATATGAGTGGGAGTATGCAGCACGTGGCAACAGAATTGGAAATAAATATGCCTGGGGTGGTCCTTACACCCGCAACAGCAAAGGCTGTATGATGGCAAACTTTAAGCCCCTGCGCGGCAATTACGGAGCAGACGGAGGTGTTTATCCGGTTCGCGCCGATTCATATTTCCCCAATGATTTTGGACTCTACAATATGAATGGTAACGTTTCGGAATGGACATGGACTGATTATCAGGTAGCCAACAACACCATTGTTCATGATCTTAACGGTCAAAACTACCGCCGTGTGCCTGAAAGAGGTCCCGGAAGTGATGTGCCGGTTACCATGAAAAGAAAAGTAATTCGTGGCGGAAGCTGGAAAGATGTGGCATACTTCATCGAAAATGGAGCCCGCACATACGAATATCAGGATACAAGCAAATGTTATGTAGGCTTCCGTTGCGTGCAAACATACATTGGTCGTTCAAACCGTGACAAAAAATAAAAACTAAAAAACTAATAATCAACAAACAATAAAAACTATGGAAAAAAGTTTCTTTGAAAGCAAAAGGTGGAAAGTAATCATGAACTATGTTTATGGTTTGGGAGCTGCAATTGTAATTGCGGGTGCACTGTTTAAAATTATGCACTGGAAAGGTGCTGACCTTATGCTGATTGTG
>RGEC01000005.1 GCA_009918425.1 Bacteroidota bacterium | reverse complement strand
TATGCTGGCTCCGTGTACCTGAGGTATACAACGGAAACTGTAAGGATCCTGAACAGCAGGGCGGGGAATGTTTTGCATTTCACTTTGTTTCAGCAGCTGTAACACGTTTTCAGCAGTTGTCTTTTGTCCGGCATGCGGACGGATGCGATGCAGCTCCGGCCTGAACGGATCTTGCCTGCAAAGCCATACATCAGCGCTGAGTGCTGCCACAACAGGAAGCTTTTCCAGGATGCCTAAAGCAGTTTCTGCAACCTGCAAAGTATGGGCCAGCATAAACTGTGTTCCGTTAATTAGTGCAAGAGCTTCCTTTGGTTTTAGAGATAATGGTTTGAGATTGTTTTCCAACAAGACATTCTCCGCACTTTTTGCGCCGAATATAGGGTGTTCCAACATGCCCATACCCAGTAGGGGCAGGCACATTTCTGATAGCGGTGCCAGGTCGCCGGAGGCTCCCAATGAACCCTGTTCATGGACAACCGGAATCCAGTCATTATTGTAAAACCAAATTAATCTTTCGGCAACTTCTGCGCGAACGGCACTGTATCCTTTGCCAATGTTGATAATTTTCAACAGCAGCATGGTTTTTACAATATTGGATTTTAATAAAAAGCCTGTTCCGGCAGCGTGGGTAATCAGCAGGTTGCGCTGTAATTCCTCCAGTTCATTTTCGGGTATCCGTATGTTTTGCAGGCTCCCAAAGCCGGTATTTACACCGTAGACTGCCTTGTTTCCGTCCTGTAAATACGCATTAAGGGCATCAACACACTCGTTTATTCGCTGCAAAATATGCGGTGAATAGCAAATTTTATCTCCGCTTTTAATTAATTCCAGTATAGATTTCAGCGTATATTGATCACTTATTTCCCTCATTGTGATATGTGCTGTAAAATTTGACTTTGCGGAATAGTGTTTTGCTCTCCGCTAATAAGGTTTTTAATGGAAGCTGTGCCATCTGCAACTTCCTGTTCACCGAGAATGCATGCCCATTTTATACCTTTGTTATTGGCATAATCCAGTTGTTTTTTAAGTTTAGCCGACCCAGGATATACTTCTGTGGCCATGCCTGCATCGCGAAGGTTTCGTGCCATGCCGAATGCGGCAGGCAACGCACTGTCTTCCATACAGCAAAATAAAACGGCAGTGCTTTGTATGCTTTCGTGAGGGAATAGTAATGCGGCTTCCATCAAATCGTAAATACGGTCGAGGCCAAAGGAAATGCCTACGCCGGTAACATCTTTTAATCCGAACACTCCTGTCAGGTTATCATAGCGTCCGCCGCCACCAATACTGCCAATTCTAAAATCAGCCGGTATTCGGTTGTCTTCAGGTACTACTTCCATTACCATTCCAGTGTAGTAGCTGAGTCCTCGCGCCAGCGTCACATCCAGCGTTAATGCGTTGGTTACAGGTACATTTTTCAGCAAGGCCAAAAGTTGACTGATTTCACTGATACCTTTCTGAAGTCCTTCATGCTGAATAGCAGCCTCATTTTGCAGTGCTTTCAGTTTTTCTTCTGTAGTGTTAAGGCTATTGATGGTATGCAATAATGACCAGGCTTCTGCACCGTTGGGAATAGCCTCATTTTTGATTTCGTTAAGAACGCCTTCAAATCCTATTTTATCGGCCTTGTCTATGAGCTGCATAAAACGGTTGTGATTTACTGAGCCTTGCAGCCAGGGTGCAAAGGCATCCAGAATTCCCCGGTGGTTAAAGCGAATGTTGACTTTCAGTCCCAATTTGGCAAATGCGCTGTCATAAATTTGTATCAAATCCCCTTCATTGGCGATACTCTGGCTCCCCAGTATATCTGCATCGCACTGCCAGAATTCGCGGTACCGACCTTTCTGGGGTCTGTCGGCGCGCCAAACAGGCTGTATTTGATAGCGCTTAAATGGAAAATGAATTTTATCGCGGTTCATCACCACAAAGCGGGCCAGTGGCACGGTCAAATCATAACGAAGTCCGCGGTCTGAAATCTGCTGTGTAATGGCTTTGCTGTCTCGGTGCAGAAGCAAATTTTCATCAGCCTTCGCCAGGAAATCACCGTTGTTCAGGATTTTAAAAAGCAGTTGATCGCCTTCATCACCGTATTTGCCCTGAAGGGTTTTGAGGTTTTCTACAGCAGGCGTTTCCAGCGGTAGAAATCCAAACCGTTTGAATGTTTCTTCAACAACGCCGATGATGTACTTGCGGCGCATCATAACCTCCGGACCAAAATCGCGGGTTCCCGAAGGCAGGGATGGTTTATCCATGTTGCGAAGTTACGGCGATTATTTTAGAGGGTTACCAACAGATTGTAATTCCTGTTATTAAAAATATTTGAAAAACTCCTTGCTTAGGCTTACACATGATGAATTATGGACAGAGATAGATCTTGGGTTTGTTAAGATTGAATTGCATTGTAAGCCTAAATAATCAATATTCGTTTCGATTAGATCTAAAAAGCCGCAGCAATTACTGCGGCTTTTTTATAGATGCCCTGCTGTTTAATTAGAAAATGGCACATGATTTGATTTACTTTGCAAAACGTATATGAAAAATATTCTGCTCCTTGCTTCTGCTCTCATTTTTTTTGCCTCTCAGGTTCATGCACAGAATCAGACACTGCCTTCCGTTCAGGTGAAAAATATGGAAGGTCAGCCCATGGATTTTAAAACTGTAGCTGATTCAGGAAAAATTACCGTTATTTCTTTTTGGGCTACTTGGTGTGTTCCTTGCATTAAAGAACTGGAAGCTATCAACGAGCATTATGCAGACTGGAAAGAAAAATACAACCTGAAACTGGTGGCAGTAAGTGTTGATGATGCCCGCACAAGCAAGAAAGTAAAACCTAAAGTGCTCGGTTATGGCTGGGAATATGATATTGTGATGGATGAAAATTCTGATCTTGCACGTGCTATGAACGTGAACAATCCTCCCATGACATTTATAGTGGATGGCAATGGTAATGTTGTGTGGTCTCACCAGGGTTATACCCCCGGAGCGGAGGAAGAACTGGAGGCCCAGATTAAGCGTGTGGCAGGCAAATAAAACAAAAACACATTCGGCGGGTTATATTTGTAATTTAGCGCACCCATTATGATTTCAAAAACAATTGAAAAAGCCCTGCAGCATCAGATTGCCCTGGAGGCTTACTCAAGTGCTGTATACCTGAGCATGGCCAGCTGGATGGATTCAGAAGGCTTTGAAGGAGCGGCAGCATTTTTCTACAAGCAAAGTGATGAGGAAAGAATGCATATGCTCAAAATTTTTCATTTCATCAACGACAATGATGGCCACGCCATGGTGCCGGCTATTGAGGCTCCCCCGAAATCATTCAAAGACTTTCATACCTGTTTCAAAAATGTGCTTGAGCAGGAACAAACCGTGACCCAGAGCATTCATGAACTGGTGAATGTGTCGCTCAAAGAGCGCGATCATGCGGCCAATAACTTCCTGCAGTGGTATGTGAGTGAACAAATGGAGGAGGAGAAGCAGGTAAAAAGCATACTTAACAAGTTGAAGATTATTGGCAAGGATGGCAGTGGTTTGTATCTGCTGGACCGCGAACTGGGCGAAATGGCTGCCAATACTGCTGATGGGGAAGACGCAGGCGCCTGAATCAATTCAAAGCCTGTTTAAAAAATAAGGCACAACGGAATGTTGGGTGTTCTGCTGTGTGCACAATACGTATTTTTGCAAAACCAACGTGAGTATTCAGGTACATAGTCTTACAAAGATATACGGCACACAAACTGCTGTAAACAATATTTCATTTGAAATTGAACCCGGTGAAATTGTAGGATTTTTGGGACCCAACGGGGCCGGAAAAAGCACAACTATGAAGATGCTTACCTGTTATATCCCGCCAACATCCGGTGAGGCTAAGGTTTGCGGACTGGATGTTTCAGAACAGAGTATTCAGGTTCGTAAGCACGTGGGGTATCTTCCCGAGCACAATCCCTTATACCTTGATATGTATGTGAAGGAATATCTCGCATTTGCTGCCGGCATGGGTGGGGTTAAAAAAGTGAGAGACCGTGTGGAAGAAGTGATTGCTCTTACCCATCTTGGGAAGGAAAAACATAAAAAAATAGGGCAGCTTTCCAAGGGCTACAGGCAGCGCGTGGGATTGGCGCAAGCCATTATTCACGATCCTGATGTACTTATTTTAGATGAACCCACCAGCGGACTGGATCCCAACCAGGTGATGGAAATCCGCGATCTTATTAAAAACCTGGGCAGTAATAAAACCATTATGCTCAGCACACACATAATGCAGGAAGTAGAAGCTATCTGTAGCCGCGTCATCATTATAGATAAGGGAAGTATTGTGGCTGACGACAAGCTTGAAAAACTTCGCAACCGATCGGCAAGTAATTGGCTGGTGCGTGTTCAGTTCGCAAGTCCCGTGGACGAAGTCTCATTGCATTCCATAAAAGGATTGCTGCAGGCCACCCAGTTGGGAAATAATACCTGGCGCCTTACGGGCGATAATGAGCATTTCAGGCAGGCTGTTTCTCATTTTGCTCTGTCATCAAACCTTGAAGTAACCGAGCTGGTAAGTGAAAAAGACTCGCTGGAATCGATATTCAGACAACTTACAAACCATGTGGACGATTTATAAAAAAGAAATACGAAGCTTTTTAAGTTCGCTCATTGCCTATGTGGTGATGTTGGTTTTTCTGGGAGCCACAGGTTTATTTATGTGGGTAATCAAAGGGAACTCTGTTTTTGATCTGGGGCTGGCCAGTATGCAGGTGATGTTTGAAATGGCACCGTATATTTTTATTTTCCTTATCTCTGCCATAACCATGCGTAGTTTTTCGGAAGAAAAAAGACTGGGGACCCTGGAAACCCTTACCACAAGACCAGTTTCAGACCTGGGTATTATTCTGGGAAAATATTTTGCAGGCGTTTCTCTTTTGCTCATCGCGTTGCTGCCAACCCTTTTTTATTATTACAGCTTATCCAAGCTTGGGCAAACAGAGGGAAATGTAGATACCGGCGCCATGTGGGGCAGCTACTTTGGACTGGTTATGCTGGGAATGGCGTACACTGCCATTGGCGTGTTTTCTTCCGCCATAACCGACAACCAGATTGTTGCACTAATCTGCAGTATGGCACTGGGTTTCTTCTTCTACGTCGTTCTCGGTATGATGGGCGATATATCTGCGCTGGACGCCATCGGCAAAAGCCTGGAGTGGTTTAGCCTGGAATACCATTACGATAGCATGAGCCGTGGGGTTCTCGACACCCGCGATATATTGTATATGCTCAGTTTCAGCGCATTATTCATTGGTCTTACCAAAACCGTATTTGAAAGCAGAAAATGGTGATGAAAAAACGCAGACTCCATAAAACCCAAAGCTGGCTCGAATTGCTGATGCTGCTGGTGGGCATTGTGGTAATAAATGCCTTGTCATCATTGTATTACAAGCGTTTTGATCTTACACAGGAAAAACGTTACACACTAAGTGAAACAAGCCGCAAACTGGCTTCCCGCGTCGAAGAAAAACTGTACTTCAAACTGTATCTTGATGGCGAGATGAGTGCAAAATTCAAGCAATTGCGAAACGAAATCCGCGATATGGCGTATGAATTTCGTGAGGCCAGCGGTGGTAAAATGGAAATTGAAGTTACTGATCCGCTCAAAGACAAAGATAAAAAAGAAGTGGCCGGTATATTGGAAAGCTTCGCAGAGCGGGGCATGGAGCCGGTTAGGGATGTTGATACCGAAGACGGAGACGAAACCCGTATCAAATATCTGATTCCGGGTGCTGAGTGCATTTACAGAGGCAAAACCATTGCCATCCGGTTTTTTCAGTTTGATGTATCCGTTGACCTGGAAAAAAACATCAAGGGAGCCATAGACAATATCGAATATGAAATGGCCAATGCCCTTCGACAGTGCGTAACTGAAAAGGCAAAAAAGATTGTAGTGGCCGATGGCAGTGGCGAAATGCTGGATGCACGGGTAAACTCGTTTGCCAAAGAATTGAGTCGCTATTACAGTGTTGAACCGCTAAATCTGAATACCGCAGACCCGGAGAGTGGCCGTCCGTTTGAGGCTCAAATAAAAGCTGCCCCCGACAGTGCTGACTTGGTTCTATTGCGGAATTTGCAGCGGCGCCTCAACAGTTCTGATCTGCTTATGGTAATAAAACCGGAAAAAGATTATTCGCCTTCAGAATTATTTCTGATTGATCAGTTTATCATGAAAGGTGGAAAAGTAATCTGGCTGTTGGATCCGGTTCACATAGAAATGGATAGTTTTCAGCGTGCGCCTACGGTAATGGCAATGAATAAGGGCCTTGAGAACATTACAACCGGATTGTTTGGTTATGGAGTAGGATTGAACGCTGACTTGTTACAGGATCTGACCTGTAACCGAATTCCTTTACCCATGGGGGGAAGAATGGAATTGATACCTTTTCCTTATTTTCCGCTGTTTACCAGTAAATTTACTTCTCACATTATTACCAAAAATATTGGAGCAGTGTGGTCACAGTTTCCCGGAACCTTGAAAGTAAAAGACCGTAAGGGTCTGAAAACAACACCTTTACTGGTTTCATCAGGTTATACAAAAGTGGCAAATGCACCCGCTACAGTAGAATTAATGACAGTTGCCATGATGAGCACGGATAGAAACTATGCTAAATCGATGAATGCAGGTCCCCAGGTGAGCGGCGTATTGATGGAAGGTAAATTTAAATCGCCATTTCAATTTCAGAAAAAACCTGATTTGGGTAATTATCTTGCAGAAGGAAATAGTTCCATGGTTGTAATTTCGGACGGAGATATTGTCAGAAATTTTGTAAGCAGTAAAGGCGGTAATTTCCCCACAGGATATGACCGTTACAGCCAGATAACCTTTGCCAACCAAAAGTTTATGCAAAATTGCATAGATTATTTGATTGATGATAATGGGCTTATTGAAATCAGGGCAAGAGAAACACAGCTCAGGTTACTGGATTCTGTAAAAGTGAAAGAAGAAAAGAGTTACTGGCAGTGGTTTAACATCCTGTTGCCATTAGGTTTCATAGCATTACTGGGCTTTACTAACTATTTTAT
This sequence comes from Bacteroidota bacterium, assembly GCA_009918425.1. Lineage (GTDB taxonomy): Bacteria > Bacteroidota > Bacteroidia > NS11-12g > UBA955 > RGEC01. Next base: position 22,466 of record RGEC01000005.1, on the reverse strand, counting down.
TCGCAAAAGCAAATATACCCGCTGATTATGTATGATTTTATTGAAGGAAATATCGAAAAAATAAGTCCAACGCATGTGGTAATTGAAAATGCCGGAATGGGTTACCTGCTGTCCATCAGTATTTATACCTATGAGAAAATAAAATCACAAAAACAGGCAAGGGTGTTTGTGGAACAAACTTTCAAGGTTGAAAACCAAAACCCTGTTGGGATAGTTTTATTTGGGTTCAGCGATCCGGAAGAAAGAGAAATGTTTAGACTACTTACGTCGGTGAGCGGCGTGGGCAACAATACCGGAATACTTATGTTGAGCAGCCTGGATTCCGAGTCTTTGTCGGCTGCCATTCTCAATGGCAACATAGGGCTTCTGAAAAGTATTAAGGGAATCGGTGAAAAAACAGCTCAGCGTATTGTACTGGAATTGCGGGATAAACTGGGTGGCAAAAAAATAAAAGGCGGGGCAACAATGGTCAGTCCGGGGGTGTCTGATGTTGTGAATGAGGCACTCTCAGCTTTGTTAAGTCTGGGATACAACAAAGGTGCTGCCGAAAAGGCACTTTTGAAAGTATCAGATAATGGTAAAACAGTATTGACTGTAGAGGAACTTATTCGTAATTCGCTGAAAATATTGTAAATTGCACCGTTTAACTCAAATCTGACAATATAGAAGGAACCACTACGTTTACTTTTTTCTGTGTTAAGTATGAAAAACTCCGGCCGTAAGGCATGGTTCAGCGTGATGTCAGTTTTACTGAAGGGTTCTTCTTCCTTCTTGTTTCTGATGCTGTTTACGCATACGGCAACTGCCCAAACCGATTCTTCCCTGAAATACAATATCAATGCGGGAAAATCTTGGCAGAAAAGTAAATCAACCTCCAATGTTGATCTGCAGAATCCTATCACTTCAGAGTGGAAATACAATCCGAAAACCAATAGATACGAAGAATTCAAGACCATCGGTGGCATGTCTTATCCTACCGGAAAGTCAATGACTGTAGCCGATTATTTCAAAGAAACTACCCGTGCAAACCGTTTGGACTATTACCGCGATAAATCCCAGAATGCAAGCTATAACACCGGTAATGCAGGTAAAGGGAGTATCAACGATTATATCAAAACAGAGCTAACCAATCCTACCATAAGCAAAATATTTGGTGAAGGGGGTGTTGATTTCCAGTTGAATGGATCTGCTATGATCAAGCTGGGTGGAAACGTTAATGTAAATCGGAATCCGGCATTCAGTAAGCGCCAGCAGCGGTATTTTGTTCCGGTTTTTGATCAGCAGTTACAAATAAGTGCCAATGGCATGGTCGGGCAAAATGTGAAACTGGGAATTAATTATGATACTGAAGCTGCATTTGAATTTGATAACCAAACCAATCTGGGTTGGAAAGGTAAACCCGATGGTATTCTGAAAGATGTGCAAGTGGGTAACGTAAGTTTAAATCTACCTACCCAGCTTATTAAGCCTGCAAATAACTTATTTGGTTTCAGCACAACCATGCAGTTTGGTAAAACCACGGTTAAGACTGTGTTTAGCCAAAATAAAGGACAAAGTACCGAGACAGTTCTTCAGGGTGGTCAGCAGTTGAATGAATTTAAAATCACCTCCGATAATTACGACCAGAACCGCCACTTCTTCCTGGCGCAGTATTTTCGGGAGAATTACAACAAATCGCTTGAAAATTTGCCCATAGTGGCAAGCGGTGTTATCATCAATAGGGTAGAGGTTTGGGTAACCAACCGAAGCGCCAATATCGAAACGCCGCGAGATATCGTGGTATTACATGATATGGGGGAATCAAAACCCTATCGCACCAATCTGGGCGGGAATCCGGATCCTGCACCGGACAATGCTTCCAACAACCTTTACAGTCAAATTGCAAACGATAACCTCGTAAGAAAAAACGGTACAGCAGTAGACAGGCTCTATGCTTTGTATCCCTACTTTGAGCAAACCGTTGATTTTGATATTCTCAACAATGCCAAACAGCTTAACAGCAATGAATACACACTTAATGCTCAGTTGGGTTATATATCGTTGAATCAGCCGCTGAATAATGATGAAATACTCGCTGTTGCATTTGAATATACTCTGAACGGAAAGGTATACACTGTGGGTGAATTCAGCCGAGATGTTCCTCCCGGCGACCAGCGCATGCTGTTTTTGAAAATGCTGAAAGGCAATACCATCAGAACCAAACTGCCCATGTGGAATCTGATGATGAAAAACATTTATACGCTAAATACCTACAGCCTTTCACTGGAAGATTTTAAGCTGAATGTTTTGTATGCCGATGATACCAGCGGCGCGGATTACAACTATCTGCCGGTTAGAGATGCGGTTCCTGCATTTGCAAATGGCAATCCACTTATCAGGGTGCTGGGGCTGGATAAATTAAACCGACAGCAGGAAGCAAAGCCCGACGGGATTTTTGATGCCATAGAAGGTCTTACCGTGCAGGCTCAGTACGCCCGCATCATTTTTCCGGTTACAGAACCTTTTGGTGATTACATGCGCGATAAATTTGGAGGCAGGACGGATCTCGCTGACTATTATTGCTATGATGCACTTTACGACAGTACGAAATGGTTGGCCCAGCAAGATGTAAAACACAATAAGTTTTTCCTTGCGGGCAGTTATAAAAGTCCCAATGGTGCTGAACTCTTTCTGGGTACTACAAATCTGCAGCGCGGATCTGTAAGGGTTACCGCCAATGGCCGTCCACTCCAGGAGGGTATGGACTATGAGGTTGATTATGCATTGGGCCGTGTTCGTATTATCAATGACGGATTGCTTCGGGGTGGTGCAGAAATCCGCGCCAGCGCTGATGGACAGAGCTTTTTTAATATCCAGCAAAAAACCCTCTTGGGCGGAAGAATAGAGCACAAGTTTAATAAAAACTTGCTGGTTGGGGCTACCGCGCTGCATATGTATGAAAGACCGTTGACCACCAAAACCAATTTCAATGAAGAGCCCCTGCTGAATTCAATTTTCGGTGCAGATGTAGCCTACAGCAATAAATCCCGTTTTATAACTCGAATGGTGGATAGACTTCCATTTCTGGAAACCAAGGAAATCAGCCGCATAACTGCCTATGGCGAATTTGCCAAAATCATTCCCCACAATCATCGCTCTCAAGGCGGACAGCGAGGTATTTCTAACCTTGAAGATTTTGAAAATGCCGAATTGCCCAATGATTTAAAACAGGTTACCAACTGGACTATAGCCAGCATTCCGCAAAAACAACCAGACCTGTTTGCAGAAACCCAGGATACAAGCAAACTGAAATGGATGAACAGGCACGGCAGCCTTTCCTATTACAGTATAGATCAGCTGTTTTACCGCGAGGAAGACATGCCCGACAATATTCGTACAAGGGTAGATGATATTCTGAGTGATCCATACATGCGACAGATTGATCAACGTGAAGTATTTCCACAGCGACAATTCCCTCCCGGAACGCCAACATTGCTCACTACCCTGGATTTGGTCTACAGGCCTTCTTTACGGGGATTGTATAATTTCAATTCAGATCCTTCTCAAATCAATTCCAATGGTCGTCTGCTTCAACCGGAAAGAAGCTGGGCCGGCATTATGCGACGCATAGACCAAAATGATTTTGAGGCCGCCAATATTGATTATATCGAAATATGGATGATGGATCCGCTGATTAAAAATCCCGGACTGAAAGGAGATCTGTATTTACAACTGGGTAGTATCAGTGAAGATATCCTTCCGGATAGGCGCAAGTCATTTGAAAACGGCCGACCTTCAACTTCAGATTATACCAATACAGACACAACCGCCTTTGCTATCGTTCCATCTGTGCCTCAGATAAACTTTGCTTTCAATAATAACCCGGCCACGTTGAAAGAGCAGGATGCAGGTATCGATGGGATGAATGATGAGCAGGAACGCACGCATTTTGATCAAACTTACCTGAAATTGCTGGAAACCAATTTTGGCATAAACTCAGCTATCTATAACCAGGCAGTAAATGATCCTTCAAACGATAATTTTGTGCATTATCTGGAGGATAACTATACCGTCGCAGATGCTGATATAATTGGTCGTTACAGCAGATTTCAAGGTATGCAGGGCAATTCCAATCCGGATCGTTTTACCGGAAAATACAATGATATGCCCAAATCGTCCTCAACTACCCCCAATGATGAGGATATAAACCGTGATTTTACCCTCAACCAAAGTGAAGATTACTATCAGTACCAGATAAAAATTAATGCGGCAGATCTGCAAATAGGTAAAAACTATGTGGCAGACATTGCCAAAAAGCGTGTAAAACTGCGCAATGGCAAGGAAGAAGATATCAATTGGTACCAGTTTAAAATTCCTATCCGCCAATTCCAGAAAGCCGTGGGAAATATCAGTGATTTTAAGAGTATCAGATTTATGCGTATGGTAATGACAGGTTTTGCCGATAGTGCGGTATTACGCATGGGCTACATCAACCTTGTTAGAGCCGATTGGAGGAGATATACCAACTCTCTCAAAACACCGGGCGTTATAGTGCCACAGGATCCTAACGACAATACCAAGTTTGTGGTTTCTACCGTGAATGTTGAAGAGAATGGACAGCGGGCACCTATTTCCTATGTAACCCCTCCGGGTGTGGTTCGGGTTCAAAATATGGCCTCACTGGGAACTGTTTTGGAAAACGAACAATCCCTGTCCTTGTCTACCTGCAACATGTTGCCCGGCGATGCCAGAGGCGCATTTAAAACCAGTCAGTTTGATATTAGAAACTATAAAAACCTTCAACTCTATGTTCATGCTGAAGCTCCGGCTGCTCCACAGCTGAAAGATGGTGATGTTTCCTGCTTCATTCGCTTTGGTACTGACTTAACCAATAATTTCTATGAGTATGAAATTCCACTAAAAATTACCAGAGGCAACATTAACAAAGGAACCCCGGGTGCCGATAAACTCATTTGGCCGGATGAAAACTTTATTGACCTTGAACTTGAGAGGCTTTTCCAATTGAAGATTGACAGACAGAATGCAGGATGGCCTATGTCTGCACCCTTTATACGTCCTTCGCAGAATGGAAAAATTACTGTACTGGGGTTACCCGATGTAGGCAATATTAGGGTGATGATGATTGGTATTAAAAACAATACCGATGCGCCACAGTGCTTTGAAGTTTGGGTGAATGAACTAAGAGTTAAAAATATTGCCAACCGAGGTGGATGGGCAGCGCTGGGTAATGTGCAGACCACCCTGGCTGATTTTGGGACTGTAAATCTTGCCGGTAGCATACGCACCATCGGTTTTGGCGATGTAGACAAAAAGCTGAACGACCGAAGCCTGAGCACCAATATGAATTATGATATTGCCAGCAATTTGGAACTGGGCAAGTTTTTCCCCAAAAAGGCCGGCATTAGTTTTCCAATGTATATTGGTTATTCTGAAAACTATATAAGGCCTAAATTTAATCCGCTCAACCCGGATATAGAGATGACCACCTTCCTCAATGGTATTGTAGACAAGGCACAACGGGAGGCCGTAAGAAAAGCAGCAGAAGATTATTCTTCTTTGTATAGCCTCAATTTTAACAATGTGAGAATTGCGGCTCGCCCCGGCAAAAGAGCCATGCCCTGGAGCCTGTCTAACTTTAATGCAACATATAGTTTTCAGCGCAATTACCGCAGAAACCAGCAAATCGAAGAGTTTTTCGCAGAAACTACGCAAGGGGCTTTGGGCTATCAGTATTCCATTCCAACCAAATTTATTAGACCATTTAATAAACTAAAACCCCGCTGGCTCAATCCTGTAAAGGAAATTAACTTTAATTTGCTGCCTTCAAATTTTTCTACGCAATGGCAGGTGAATAGATTTTACAGCGAGATGCAGGCCAGAAACAATAACAATTTCCGTCAGATAAACCCACGTTTGTATGATAAGAACTTTACCCTGAACCGTGTTTACAATGCAAGCCTGCCCCTGTTTAGTTCACTCACCATAAATTATAACGCCACTGCGAATGCCCGAATTGAGGAACCGTACGGAAGTCTCGATACTGAGGGTAGGAGAGAACTGGTGCGCAAGGAGTTTAATACATTGGGAAGGATGACCCGATTTACCCAGTCTGTGAATGGAAATTACACGCTTCCGTTTTCTAAGTTTCGTCGTTTAGACTGGATAAATACCAGTATAAATTACACAGGCAGCTACGAATGGAATCAGGCACCGCCGGCATTTGCTTCGCTGGGTAACCGCATCAGCAATGCGCAGGATATTAATATCCAGGGACAATTAAATTTTCAAAGCCTGTACCAAAAGATTCCATGGCTAAGGGATCTTGAAAAGCCCTCCAAAAAGAAACTCGCAAAAGAGAAGAAGACAGACGAGGAAGTGAAATACGAAAGTGCCATCGACAAGAGTAAAGAAGGTACTAAGAAGGCAAGCCCAATAAAGATTGCTGTTGGGAATTTCGTGAGTATGTTTAAGAATGCAGGATTTAGCTACAGTATCAAGCAAACTACGGATATGCCAGGTTTTCGTTACAAGCCCGATTACTTTGGTCAAAATTTTAAGCATGTTCAGCCCGGATTGCCCTTTGTGTTTGGAATGCAGGAAGAAAACATCCGATATCGTTTGGCGCGTACCGGAGCACTGAATGATGATATACGGCAAAGTAATTTTTATCGCAACGCAACTACGGAAGCCTTTACAAGTAACATTACACTTGAGCCTATCAAAAGCCTGAGAATTCAGCTCGATTTGAGCCGAAACAGTATGGAAGGCACGCAAAGTATTTTCCGCTGGGATGGTACTTCATGGGTTGATCAGGGTATGACCCAAATGGGTAATTACAATATAACAGGTAATTTTATAAGAACCCATTTTGTAAAAGACAATGTCTTGGGAGATAATCGTATTAATGCGGTCTTTACTCAGTTTCAGGCAAATCGCTATAGCGTGGCACAAAAACTCATGTTTGCTGACCAGCGAGTGATTTCACCCGGTGAAGATTCACTTACCAAGTTTCCCATCGGCTACAGCAAGCAACAACAGGATGTATTAATAGGGTCTTTCTACACCACATATTCAGGTTTAGATCCCGGTCGTTCTGATGTTTCCGGTTTTCCGAAAATTCCGCTGCCCGGCTGGAACATTAATTATAACGGTCTCACCCGTATAAAAGCTGTAGGCAAGATATTTACCAACATAAACTTCAGACATGGCTATAATGGTCGTTATTCTATAGGCAGTTTTACCCAGAACCTTAGGTATGATAAGGCACAATCGATACAGCAAGGCCAGGATTTTGTACCACAGCGCCAGATTGCGGATGTTACCATTTCGGAAGGATTTTACCCGCTTTTGGGAATAAATATAGCTACCCGCAATAACTGGACTGTCTCTTTTGATTACAAGCGCTCAAGAATTCTTAAGCTGTTTGCTGCCCAGTTCAACGTTACAGAAATGCGCAATAATGAAATTCAGTTTCAGGCGGGGTATCGCGTTACAGGGCTTACACTGCCTTTCAGACGAAATGGTAGAAAACTTTATCTGCCCAATGATTTCCGTTTTGATATGACAGTGAACGTGGCAGACAATATTACGATCACCCGCAAAATTGATCAAAATGATAACCGTGCTACAGGCGGCACAAAACAGGTGCGGATAGGCCCTGCAGCAACTTATCAGGTAAACAACAAGATTAATATGGCATTCCGTTACAATAAGACAATTATGTCGCCACGCATTGCCAACCAGTTCTATACAGCACTAACCGATTTTGGATTTGAAATCAGGTATACGCTCAATTAAATATATTGTCTGTTGCTGGATAATATTGTCGGCCGGAAACCTATCCATCCAGGCTCAGGATTCCATGCCGCCTTTAGGCAAATGGCGTATTCATGCCAGCTACAAGGTTTCCCGTGTTTGCGAGGCCTCGGGACATTACGTTTACGCCGCCTCTGCCGGTGGTATTTTTCGTACCGATATTCGGGACGGTGAAATAAAAACACTCACAAGACTGGATGGTTTTCAGGCATCCGGTGTCTCATTCATGCGTTATGTTCCCCATCTGAAAATTCTGATAATCGGTTATAACAATGGGATGTTAGAACTGCTTAAAAATGATCAGACCTTAACCCAGGTTAATGGTTTCTACAGCAAACTGATTCAGGGCGATAAGCGCATTATTCACATAAATGTTGCCGGAGACAAAGCCATAATCAGCACGACTTTTGGAATTCTTGTGCTTGATTTATTAAAGGAAGAAATCAGCGATAGCTATACGGCTATCGGACCCGGAGGACAAAGTCTTGGAATTTTAAGTACTGCGGTTTCAGGCGATTCAATTTACGCAGGCACCGCCACCGGTATAATTCGAGCCAAATATGCCGCCACCGTAAATCTTAATGATTACAACAACTGGAAGCAGGTGTTTGCAGGGAATTTTTGCACCCATCTTCATACCTTTAATGACAGTCTGTACTTCGCTGCTGATAGTGTCGTGTACCGACTATATCAGGGGAAAACACGCCTTGTTGTTGCCGAAAAGAAAGTTACAGGAAGAATACAGCAATATGCTGATAAGCTGCACATATTCAGGGGAGGCGGGATTTACACGGTAAGTAATACGGGATTTTCTAAAAAGAATGCAAACCTTCTTAGTGACGGTACTGCCGATGCTGAAGGTTACTTTTGGTTTTGTACAGGAATTGGCCCGGGGGTTATCAAACAAACCGATGTAAATGAAATAGCATTTGAGCCTTCCGGCCCTTCGGGAACATCGGTGTTTGCTATGACAAAATCAGGCAATACGCTGTTTACTTCAGCAGGTGGTGTCAGCAACACATTTGGTAATGCCTATAACCCCACCGGTTTCTATATCTTTGATAATAACGCATGGAGCAGCAATCCTGCCAGCAGTTTTAACACAGGGCTCTATGATTATACTTTTGTATATCACAACCGTGTGACGGATAGAAACTACGTAGCTACGCATGTAAATGGTATCCTTGAATTTAGGGGGAAAGATGCAGTTAACAGGTGGGATGCAGGAAACAGTACGCTGCAGCCCACACCCGTTGTGAATATGGTGCGCGCTTCGGGTATCAGTGCTGATGAAAAAGGCAATTTGTGGGTAACCAACTACGGTTCACCCGGAGCCGGATTGCATACGATGAATAAAACCGGGCAGTGGATATCGATACCTATTTCTACTACGGATGTAGGTAACCTAATTGTAGATCAGAACGGATACAAATGGATTCAGTTGATTGCCGGTGGTATTCTGGTTTATGATGACAATAAAACTCCTGCAAATGTGCTGGATGACCGCAGCCGCACACTCAATAATCGCGACGGATTGATTACCAATGAGATTACTTCACTGGCATGCGATTCGAACGGTTATGTCTGGATTGGAACTACACAAGGTTTGAATGTATTTACAAATCCTATATCGGTATTTGACGGTGCCAATGCAGACAGGCTTATCATTCGCCAGAATGGTGTTGACGGGTATTTACTGGGGGAGGAAAGTATAAATGATATTTGTGTAGATGGTGGAAACCGCAAATGGTTTGCTACCAATAATGGGGTCTTTCTGGTGGATGCCAACGGGCAAAGCGTGCTTACACAGTTTAGGTCAGAGAATTCGCCATTGCCGGATAACAGGGTAATATGCATTGGTCAGCAGGATAAAACCGGAGAAGTGTTTTTCGGAACCGAAAAAGGCATTGTTTCTTTTCGCAGTGATGCCAGTGCTGCAGGTGATAAATTCGGTAAGTTAAAAATTTATCCAAATCCCGTAAAACCCGGCTACAGCGGACTTGTGACAATTGAAGGGCTGGCTGAGGATTCAGAAATCAGAATTACCGATGCTACCGGGAATCTTGTTTATTTGACCAAAGCAAATGGCGGTACTGCCACTTGGAATGGACTTCGCCTGAATGGAACTAGACCAAACAGCGGTGTTTATTTTGTTTTTGCTGTTAATAAAGACGGAACGGAAACAGAAATGGGCCGATTTATTTTCATGCATTAATACGGCATTTCCAACACCTGTCCGTCAAAGGCAAGTTGCATGTTTTCGGGTAGTTCGGCGTTGACCGCCTCATGTAATCCAATCTGATGGCTCATGTGTGTAAACCAGGTTTGATCTGCCCCAATTTTCTTTGCCTGCTCCACAGCTTCATCCAGCGTAAAGTGAGAAATGTGTGTTTCCCTGCGTAGCGCATTTAAAACCAGATGTTTGCTGCCCGTTGCTTTTTGCCATTCCTCTTCGGCGATATAATTGGCATCGGTGATATAGGTGAAATCTCCAATTCTGAAACCCAGCACAGGCAATTTATAATGCATGACTTCTATGGGAATAATCGGAATCCCCTGTACTTCAAAAGCTTTGTTTTCTATAAGATGAAAACGAAGCAAAGGAATGCCAGGGTAATATGAACACTGCAGCGCAGTCTTTTGTCCTTCGGGTTTGTGCTTAGGCAAACCTCTGAAGTGCATCCTATAGGCGGAACCCCTTGGGATGTTCCGGTGCCGAGGAAGGTTACTTTTAAGGGACTGCCTTTCACCTCTAAGTTTTATTTCACGGAGTCAAGGAAGCCTTTCAGGCGCATGATTATGTCAACCCGCATGTTGTTTGCCCTACGTAGATTGGATGCATAAATGCTTACCCAGTCAAGAATGTGAATGATTTCAAAAAGGCGCTGTATACCTGAACCTGATTCCGGAAAGCTATAAACAAGGTTGTGCTTTTCGGTTAAAAGCCTGTTCAGAAATTCAAACCTGAGGTTGGTGCGGGTATTATTTCCACTGTTCAGCAATATAAAATTGGTGTCATGTTTTTCCTGATAACTTTCAATTACATTGTGATTGGCTTCCGGCAAAACGGTTACGAATGATTCTCCTTTTGCATTTTCCTGTATTTGCTGACAAAACCTGACAGCTACTGCTTCAAAGTCGGGGTCGCAAACCACTACAAATTTGTGATTGATGGTTTTGCCGAATAGGTCTGTAATCTTGTGGGCTTCTTCTTTCAATTTACCATTGTCCAGAAGCATGTTGGCTGTACTTTTAAGTTCATCCGTAACATTATTACCGGATAACTCGGCTAACATCAGCAAGAGGGTGCTGAGGCTATAACCCAATGTCATTCTGGGCTGGTATCCTGTTTCAATCAAATAGCAGGGTATCTGGTCCTGTTGTGCCTGCTGCATGATTTTTCCGCTGCTGGCCATACAAATCATTCTGCAACCTTTGCTTTTTGCTTCAGCATACATGGCCAGTGTCTCTTCTGTATTGCCACTGTATGAACAGAGAATTACAAGCGTTTTGCTATCGGCGTATCCAGGCAATTCATATGAGGAGAAAACTTCTACCGGAATGGGAAATTTACTTATCATGGCCAGTCTTGCAATACGACCTCCAATTCCGGAACCTCCAAGTCCACCAATTACAACCTGGTTAAATGCAGTTGATTTTAATCCGTGGGGACAATAGTTTTTCAGTACCCAATTGATCTGATGATGAAAATTATCGAGAGAAATTTCGTGTGTGATTTCAGACATGATATCCTAATTTATCAGCTCGCAATATACAAAGCATACCGCAGTTATGGATGTATTGTAGTCATAAAAAAGCCCCGTAAATGCGGGGCTTTTTTCTATTTAAGTTCAAACTTTATATTGTTGGTTTGGGTCAGCTGCGTGTAAATCTCTTCATCAGTTAATGGTCCCTGACTGTATTTGTAGCGATAGTCCCTGATTTCTGATGCTTTTAAAGCGTAGCTTCGCTCTGTAAAGAAATAATTTGCCATATCACCGGATATCTGCAAGCTTGTATTAGTTAATACAGATTTAGGAACCTCAATTTTGTCGCGTTTTTCAATATAGGCAACAGCTACACCATTATAACCATCAATGGGTTGGCTCATTTTTTTCAAAGCAACTCCGAACAATGCCCCTACAATTTTAGGCTCATTATTCATCTGGGGCAGGAAAGTCTGGTTAATTCTTACACCTTCAACGGGAATAAGAGATCCACCTGTTTTCTGTGCAAGCTCTTCAATGGTTTTGGCTGTGGCCATAGCCTTTTCAAACTTTTCACGAATTTTTTCAGCCTTTAACTCGATTCTTACCAGAGGTTCGATTTTTTCACGAACATCATCTAATTCGGAATAGCCAATGTGTTTTACCGAATTTACAATCATTACCACATGTATGTTGTTGTAAGCTTTTCTGTCCGAAACATCGTTTCTTTTGCGGTTTGCATCAAATAACCATGAAAGAATGTCACGCACGTCTGAGTAATCCTCAATTCCTGGCAAATTTTTCACATCGGTTTTAATGTCTTTCTGAACCAAAACATTTAATCCCATTTTATCTACGGCATTCTGAAAGCTTTTTGCATCACCATCCACAACCAGATTTCTGAACTTGCGACTTAACTTGTCAACCTCATCGATAGTTTTTTTGCCTGCGGCGATCTCAAACTTTTGTTCTTCGAATTTTATTTGAGTGGAATCCGGATTTTCCAGTGCTTTCATTACGTGGTAACCAAATTGAGATTTTACAACTTCAACCTGACCTTTTCTTGCCCTCAGGGCGAAATCACGATAGGGTGCTACATAATTATCGTAGGTTTTCTTGTCAACCCATCCATAACTGCCTCCGTTTTGGGCAGAACCTTTGTCAGCACTCCAGTCTAATGCAAGTTTACCCATGTCTGCACCACCCTTTATCTGAGCAGCAAGTTCATTGGCTTTTGCCAGGGCTGCTACACTGTCTGCTATTTTTTGCTTGTTGGGGGCTTCGCCAACCTGTATTAAAATATGGGCTACATTAATAGAAGGTTGGGTATCTTTATTCACGGCGAGTTTGCGGTAAACAGAATAAGAACCATCCTTGTAATAGGGGCCGGCTACAGCGTTTACGGGCATATTCCAAACAACTTCTGATACCTCTTTGGGTGTTTTTTTAGGTAGGCTACCACGCGAGAAGAAAATAGAGTTTGATACGAGTGCTGTATCCGGCTTGCCCTCCTGCTTCATGGTAGTCAGAGCGCCCATTGCCTGCTTTAATGCGTAGGCTGAGTCTTCTGCACTGGGTATTATTTTCCAAACAAGATAGCGTATATCACGCAGTTCTTCTTTGTTTTTAAACTGCTCACGATTTTTATTCAGGTATTTCTCCAGATCACTGTCGGTAACCTTAATGCTGTTGTCAGATATGGTACTGTAGTTTATACTCACAATCTTCCCTGAAACACTTCCGTTTGAGGCTAAATACTCATATTTTAGTGTTGATTTAGGCTTGTGATTGCATTTCGCCAGATAATTGAAATAGCGTTTAACAATCTGCCTATCCCTGATTTCATTTTTGAATTTTTCAAGACCTTTGGCCTGTTTTTTATCTTTACCCGCTCTTTTCAGGATGCTTTCTACCTTTTTTCGGTCATACTGGCCATCGGTTTGGAAACTGGGGTCCGCCTTGAGTTCTTCGAGTGGGTTAGGACCTGTAAGCATATCTTTGATGTCCTCCTCGGTAATACGAACGCCCGATAATTCTATTTCTCTGTTAATGGTTTGGTCTTTGACAATATCTGACCATGCCTGACTCCAAGCCTGTTCTATGGCCATTTTAAATTCCTCAATCTCATCAAGCTCACCTTCCTGAGCCCTTTCCAAAAATGAGTTGAACTTTTCCTGGGCCTTGGCCTCCAGATCTTTAGTTTTAATGGTATTGCCATTGATTTCCGCAACTACCCCCTGAAGGTTGTCGCCAAGACCAAACCGACTGCTGCTGCTAAGAGCATCACCGAGTACAAATAAAATCAGCGCAGCGATAATTACCACCACGACCAAACCTGAATTCCTGAGCTTTTGTATTACAGCCATAATTTCTTAAGAAGCGCAAAAATAATGATTTTACCCATGATTACACAATCGGATTTGGATGAAAAATTTGTCTTTTACCCGGATTTTAGTGTAAAGATTACCTGCAAACCCGGGTAGGAGGGAAATAAATGCCTTTTTCAGAGGTTAAACGGATAGCCTATATCGGGTGCTTCTACCGCCTTTGGGCATTTTTTGTAAAATTCGGAGGTTCAACAATGCCCTAATTTCACGAAGAGCTGTATCAGCAGAATATCCGGCGGTTTCAGCCCAGTCATTGCTGGTAAATTGTGCTTTTTCTCGGGCAGCCATCTTTCTGAGCAAGGTTTTCTGCCGCGTTGTCAATCCAAGTGAGGACATTTTATCTTCCAGTTTTTGTTTGCCCATCACATTGTTTTGGGTAATTTTTATATCCAGAATAGATTTTTCAATAATCCCTAGATACCATTGAATCCAAGGGGTTATATCCAGGCTTCCTTTCTGACAGTTTTCCAATATCTGAAAATATGCTTCTCTTTCTTTTACTATGTTGGCCGAAGGGGCATAGTATCTGGGCAAACCATTTTCCGAAGCGGTAATGAGCATAAGGGAAATAATCCTTGAAATAGGCCCATTGCCATCCGCAAAAGGATGAAGAGTAAGAAGCCAGAATTGTGCTACGGCAGACTTAATAAGTATACTCTCACTTTGCTCCTGATTTAACCAGTGTATCCATTTCTTCATTTCGTTTTGCAATGCGGCAGGTGATGGTGCTGCAAACCTGACTTTTACTCCGCTTTTATCCTTAATTTCAAGTCCTGTGTTGCGCAATGATCCTGTGTCAAATGAAGCAACACCCGGATATAGGGCGGCATGCCAGTGAAACAGGGTGTCAGCATTGAGTTTTTTATCATGATGTGTAATACCCAAAACAGTGGCTTCTGCAGCTCCACGCGCCATACCCCCGGAAGCTACCATGTCCGGCAAACGGATTTTCAAACTACGGGCTACCGCAGATTCCACCTCTGCGTAATCAAAAAAAATGTCTTCGATGGCGCAACTCGAAACAATTTCAGTGCTTAAAGCATTGATAATGGCCAGTTTTCTCAATTCCGGAGAATAGCCTTCCATTCGGCCATGCAATTGCCCCTGAAGAAAGTTAATCTTTTCAAGCAAGCCGGCAACACGGTTTCGATCATAGTGCAACTCCGGCCATTTATCAAGTTGATGAATGTATTGTATTCTCCGCATATTTTACGGCGAATATAATGTACTTTACTGTTTGCTGTTGTTTTTGGAATAGGGCACTATATCCAATCCTGAAATGCCGCCGTATTTCAGCATTAAATGTCCGGCCATACAAACCATAGCCGCATTGTCTGTACAGTATTCAAAGGATGGAATAAGGCATTCTGCATTATGATTTGCCGCAAGGTTCTTAATAGCTTCTCTCAGTGCTTTGTTGGCGGAAACTCCGCCTACTAAACCTATGGTTTTGGGACTAAATTCGTTAACAGCTTTATTGACTTTGCCTGTCAGATAATCGATGATGCTTTGCTGATAAGAAGCACAGATATCTGCCAGATTTTTGGATTTGAAGTCAGGATTATGTTTTGACTCCTTTTGTAAAAAATATAAAAGAGATGTTTTAATGCCCGAAAAACTCATGTTAAGTCCTGCCACTGATGCCTGAGGAAAGGGGAATGCCCTGCAGTTTCCGCTTTGAGCCCATTTTTCCACGTGGGGACCACCCGGATAGGGAAGTCCAAGTAGCTTTGCGGCCTTGTCAAATGCCTCCCCGGCAGCATCATCAAGCGTTGATCCCAGCAATTGTGTGTCCATAAAATCTCTGACCAGAATCAGCTGTGTATGTCCACCGCTTACCAGCAAGACCAGCAGCGGAAAAGCAGGTTCAGGATTATCAATATAAAGTGCGGCTATGTGTGCCTGAAGATGATTGACCCCCACTAAAGGTTTATTGAGGGACATGGCCAGTCCTTTGGCTGTATTCAATCCTACCAGTAAACTTCCCATTAGTCCGGGGCCTTGGGCAACTGCAATAGCATCAATCTCATTAACCGCAATATTTGCGGTTTTAAGTGCCTTGTCCAATGCGGGAATAATATGGCTTTGATGCGCTCTTGAGGCAAGTTCGGGAACAACACCGCCATAATCCTGGTGAATTTCCTGCCCGGTTGTGATATTGGCAAGGATTTTGCCCCTGTGCCATATAGCTACGGCGGTGTCATCACAACTGCTTTCTATGCCCAATATAGTGGAATAATGCATGGCTGGTGGATAGTGAGCGCCTTTCTGTACCTTAATTCGTATCGGTTGAAAAAGCAGCGGACAAAATTACGCAAGTTTATACTCAGGTTTTTACTGTTTATTCTTTTGCTTGCAGGTCTGCTGGGGATTTTGCTTCGCAGCAGAGCTGTGCAGACTTATCTGGCTAACCGTGCCGCACAATATCTGGGTAAGGAACTTGGTTGTACGGTTTCGGTTAAATCCATAGAATTTGACCTTGTGCAAAACCTGCATGCTGAAGGTATTTTCATTAGTGATCAGCAGGGAGATAGTATGATTCATATCCGTGTTCTGGATGTGAATCTCAGAAAACTGGACCGATTGCGGAAAAGAATAGATTTTCTTAACGGAACAATAACAGGAGGGTTTATTCGCGTAGGTCACCACAAGGGGGTGAAAGGCCAGAACATAGATTTTTTGGTGGATTACATCAATGGTCCACCCAAAAAGAAAAAGACACCTTCAAAGCCTTGGGTTGTGTATTTTGCGAATGCTGGTTTAAAAGACACCAGATTCCATTACTTCGATGAAAGGCACAAGCCATCTGTACCCGGAATTATTGATGAATATCACCTGGAATTCAGCGATATTTCCGGAGATTGTCAGGATTTTTGGCTCATAGACGATTCTCTTCATTTCACTGCAATCAATTTAAAGACCCGGGAAAGAAGTGGCTTAAAAATAGACGCATTCAATGCGATTTGTAACATCCATTACAAGGGCATGGATTTCGATAAGATGACGTTGAAAATGCCTTGCTCTTTCCTGTCGGGAGATTTACATTTTGACTATCCGGGCTACAAATACCTTGATGAATTTATTTCAAATACCCAATGGAAAGCCCATGTGAAAAACAGTATCGTATGTTTGGCGGAGCTTTCAATTTTCGATGAAACATTGAAAGGGCATAAAGAATCTCTTCAGGTAAATACAGAAATTTCAGGAACATTTGACAGACTGAGGCTGAGCAACGCACAGATTGCTACAGCCTCGCAGACGCTTCTTGAAGGAAATCTGTTTTTTGACGGTTTACCCGACTGGCAAACCATGGACTGTAACTTTGAAATCAAAACCCTTCAGACACAGGCTTCCGATTTGGAACGACTGATAACAGGGATTGCCCTACCGGAAACCATTTCCAAGGCAGGAAGAATGAATTTCAGTGGCACGTTCAATGGTCAGCTGCTTGATTTTACGGTGAACGGCAATTTGAAATCCGAGATAGGAGATATAGGTGCAAACGGATATATGAATTTTGAAAACGGTCTGTCCAATGCAGAGTTTGAAGGGCAATTTTCGTCATCAGGGCTGAACCTGGGAACACTGCTTTCAATGCCGGATCAGCTAGGTGATTTTGCGTTTCAACTGGATTTGAAGGGAGAGGGGCTTACAACTGAACATTTCCAAATGACCATGGATGGCACTGTTCCTTCTTACCAGATTCTGGGACGGAACTTTACCAATGCCAGGGTGGACGGAAATCTCTCATCCTCAAAGTTTGAAGGGGAAGTAGTACTTGAAGACCCATCTCTGAATCTGGATTTTGGCGGTATGGTAGACTTTTCGGACAAGGATGCTCAATGGAATTTTACCATCAATGCTGAAGGTACTGATCTTTCGGTATTGGGCATTGATACCGCACAAACACTTGTATATACCAGCGCTGACGTGAATGTTACGGGAATGCAGCCCCGTGATTTACAGGGTGCAGTTATGCTTGAAAATTTGTCGGTGCACCGTAGCGGTCAGGTTTTTGCATTTAATCAGCAACAATTCAGTAAAAAAAATCAGGGAGAATTCACCGAAATTTTTGCTAATGGTGAGGCTATTAACGGCTTTGTTAAAGGAAAATTTGATCCTGTTAATGTTTTATCCGTTTTGCAAAACGAGGTGTCAACAATTATGTCAAGGCGCTTTCAGCATACCAAAGCATACTATCTTGATTCTTTCAGCTACGCTATAAATATACCCCAGACCGGCTTGCTGACAGGGATTCTTCATCCGGCTTTCAACACGACTTCTTTTGCTGCTTATGGTATGTTTGACGGCAAAGCCGAGACGCTGCAACTGACCGTGGAGCCTATGGATATTTGCTGGGGGCAGTTTTCAGCAAAGCAACTGGCTTGCAGTGCGCGTAAGCAAGACAGCAGTCACCTTGAATTTAACATCTCGGCTGCTTATTTGAGTCATCATGATTCAGAATGGTTTCACAATGTAGAAATGACAGGAACTGCCTGCCAGTCTGATGTGAATATGGAGCTTAAGATGAAAGACGCCCGATGGGATGAGGAAATTGATTTTATAACCCACAGCGAAGTCTATAAAGACTCTGTGGCCATGCACCTGGCCAATAGCAAACTCGAACTTATGCATAATGAATGGCAGGTCGCAGGAAATGCTGGAATTACCTTTCTGCCTCAGGGGCGACTCAAAATAAACAATATGTATTTTGAGAGTAGAGAAGCTTTTTTTGAAATTAATGGCATGGTATCAGACCGCAAGGGGGATACACTGCATGTGGATGCGGGCAATTTTGCCATCCAAAACCTGAATCCATTGTTTCCGGGGCATGGTTTAGACAGCCTTAAAGGCCGCATAAATGCGGATATTTACATTGCATCTGTTTTGAAGAAACCACGTGTTTGGGGAGATTTTTCTGCAAGAGACCTTGAGTATATGGGCGTAAATTATGGCGATTTGGACGTGGGACTTAATGAGAATGGAGAACCCGGCAGATTAAATTTACTTGCAGGGTTTGTTAATGGTCCCTTGGATGGAGTATCTGCGCGGGGGAGTGTTGCCTATGAAAAGAAAATTATTGGAGACCAGTTTGACGTAAAAGTAAATATTCCTGCGACTGTCTCTCTTAAATCCATGCAGCCCTTTCTACAAGACATTGTAATGATTCAAAACGGCAAAATTTCAGGTAATTTTCACCTTGGCGGAAACTCAGATAAACCCAAACTATCCGGCAATGCCAATATCACGGGTGCCAATTTCAGGGTTGAATATCTGAAAACATGGTATAAACTGAATGCTTCAATTATGGCAGATGAAACAGGATTTTATACCTTTAAGCCTGCCAAAATTGTAGATGAGACCGGCAAGAACAATGCGTGGGCCAGACTAGCCATAAAACACAATTATTTTAGTGACTGGTATCTTGACTTGAACATTGACAGTGCCCGAAATTTGAAAGTGCTCAATACAACAGAAAAAGACAACAGTCTTTATTACGGTGTGGGTTTTGCCGATGGTAATTGCCACATTTACGGACCTTTTGATCAGATTTCAATGGATATAAACCTGAAAACCCGCAAAAACACTCAGGTTAATCTGATGTATTCGGATGTGGAGGAAACTTCCTTTGGCGGCGGTCATGTAAAGTTTAGGGCGAAAGGGAAGAAATCATCTGCCGTAAATTTAGTTGGGCAAAGCAGCAGTGATATTTACCGAATAAACCTATATCTAGAAGCTACGCCCGAAGCAGAAGCGCAGTTTGTTATCGATAAAAAACTGGGCGATGTTATACGCGGCAAGGGTGCAGGCACTTTGCGCATGTTGTATGACGAAAATGAACATTTTTTTCTTTATGGTAATTACATAGTTTCAGAGGGAGATTATGTTTTTTCACTTCCCGGCATCAATGTGCTGACTCGCAAAATTGCGTTGGATAAGGGTGGTGTGATTTCCTGGGACGGAGATCCATACAACGTAAACATCAGTATGAATGGAAGTTTTGAGAAAAAAATATCCCCTTCTGCTCTGATGGCTGCAGTTTCTTCCACCAATAAGAATTATCCTGCAACCCGCATTGTGAGCCAATTACAGATGAAGGGTAATTTGTTTGCACCTGAAATTACCTTTGACTTACAGGCACCCGATTTGCAGGCGGCAGGAGCTTCATCCAGTGACGTATATTCCGTAATTCAGCGTATAAGATCAGATAAGGATGAAACCATGCGCCAGGCCGTAGCGTTGCTGCTTTTCGGTAATTTTATTCCGCCTTCATTTGCTACCGGCAGCGGTACCGGAGGCGTTAGCGGGAGTGGTGTGGCCGGTAGCAGTCTTTCAGGGTATGCAAGTACGGTGGTTAATGATTTGTTTTCAAGATTGGGTATTCCCACCCGTATTCAGGTGAATATAGATGATGTGCGCAGTGCAACCGGTAGCAATACAAAAGTGTTTATTAACAGCGAATGGTTTCTTACGGACAGGTTGCGTCTGGATGTGAATTATGACCCTACGGTTGCAATGCTGGTTAGCAGCGTTGCATTGCCACTTAATTTCAACCTGGAATATATGACACGCAATGAAAACTGGCGGGTCAAAGCATTCAGCCGTAGCAACAATTTGTTGCTCCAACAAAACAACAGTACCATAACCAATGGTGTTAGCGGAAACACCTTGGGTGGAGGGCTAATTTACAGGCGGGAGTTTAATACTTTAAGGCCGGCTAAAAAGCCTTAATTTTGCAATATGAAGCCGGGCGCATTTCTGTGGGAGAGTCTGAGTATGGCCATGGATGCTCTGCGGAAGAATAAACTCAGGTCTGTACTTTCCGTTCTGGGCATCACCATTGGTATTTACTGCATTATCGTAGTTTATGCACTTGTGCATTCCATGGAAAAAAACATCAATGATAATTTTGCTTCTTTTGGCACAGATGTTCTTTTCGTACAGAAGTGGCCCTGGGATGAGTTTGGAGGTAATTATCCCTGGTGGAAGTATTTGAAAAGACCGGAAACCAGTCTCGATGAAGCCCGATTTCTGGAAGATAATCTTGATAAAAGCTGGGCATCTGCTGTGGCATTTGCATTTGGCTCATCTGAAAAAATTGAATACAGGGGTGTTTCCTTAACCGAAACACAGGTTAATTGCGTTTCACACCGCTACAACGAGGTACAAAAAGCCGATGTTGAATTCGGACGTTATTTTACTGAAGATGAAAGCGCTGCAGGCAGGCCCGTATGCATAATAGGTGCGACCATAGCTACAAATCTTTTTGGCAGTTCTGATCCGCTTGGTAAGGAAATCCGCATTAAAAATCAGGTGTGCAGGGTTATCGGTGTTTTCCGCCGAGAAGGCCAAAGCATTATCAATGCCAGTGCAGATGAACGGGTAACTGTGCCGCTAAAACTCGGCATGACAATGATGAATTATAAAGAAAATTCTGAAGGCACACAAATACTGCTGAAAGCAGCACCGGGTATTTCACTCGATGATTTGTCATTTGAAACAAGTCAGTTAATGAGACGCTTTCGCAGAATCGGCCCATACCAGGAAGCTACCTTTTCGGTAAACAGAATGAGTATGATTACCAATGCGGTAAGCGAGTTGTTTGGAACCATAAAAATTATTGGGGTAATTATCGGCGGTTTTTCTATGGTGGTTGGATGTTTTGGGGTAGCCAATATCATGTTTGTGTCTGTAAAGGAAAGAACCCAGGAAATTGGTATTCAAAAAGCGCTGGGAGCAAAACGGGGCTTTATTTTGTCGCAGTTTTTAACAGAATCTGTAATCCTTTGTATTATAGGTGGTTTAATTGGTTTGGGACTTGTTTGGGGCACACTGCAATTGCTCAATTTTGTTTTGCAACATCAGCTCGATAGTGGTTTTGTTTTGTATTTAATGCCTTCCGATGTTTTATTGGGTATCGGAGTCTCTGTGGTTGTGGGTCTGCTGGCCGGTTTTTTGCCTGCTTCATCCGGTGCCAAACTCAATCCGGTTGATGCAATTCGCTCAAAATAGTTTGATTGGTGGAAAGTGCGTGCATTAATGCATTTGTAAATCTCATATATTTGCTGTATATTTATGGAAATTACCGGAAAAATTTTTGAAGTTTTGCCCAAAGTGACGGGCACCAACAAGGCAGGTAATCCCTGGCAAAAACAGGAATTTATACTTGAGGTTCAGAGTGGCCAATACTCCAAAAAAGCCCTTATGGGAATATGGGGCGAAAAGGTAGATCAGTTTCAAGTACAGAAAGGTGAGGAAGTAACCGTGAGTTTTGATATTGACTGCCGTGAATACAATGGCCGTTGGTACAATGACATCCGTGCGTGGAATATTGTCAAAAAAGCAGGAGCCCCGGCTGCCGCCTTTACTCCACCTTCACAGGTTGTTTCCGAAGCACCGGCCGATGTTGACAATCTTATCATTGATCAGGATATCTCTGCAGATACATCTATGGGTGGCGATAACCTGCCCTTTTAATTATTCATCAATATGCTGGTAACATTAAGACAGTTGCAATATATCATTGCGGTATCAGAAACAGGAAGTTTCAGCAAAG
>RGEC01000400.1 GCA_009918425.1 Bacteroidota bacterium | reverse complement strand
TATTTGTTGAGTGCTGAATGCACATCAACCGGCAATAAATTCTGACTTACAATGGGCGCACTGACTTGTTGGAATTCTCTTTTCCATTCGATGCCATGCGGGGGTACACGCGGTCCGGATTTCTCAAAATTGAGCAGATGGGCAACCTCGTGCATGAAAGTGATCAAAAATGCGAATGGATTGAGGTCGCGGTTGATGGAAATCCGGTGGCTATTTTCTGCGGTTGGCGGCCTGTAATCACCGAGTTTTGTCAAACGGGGATTTTTAATTCGCAGCTGGATTTTGTGTTTTTCCATCAAATCGGCGGCATACAACTCACTGCCCTGTGGAAGGTACTTTCTCAGGATGGGTATGAGTTGCTCTTTGTTCACCGAAGAAAATTACGACAGCTTTTTCAGGGCGCGTTCTGCTACTTCCAATCCAATCGAAAGCGAACTGGTGGCAGCAGGTGATGGCGCATTGAGTACATGGATAAAGGAGGGTGATTCTTGGATGTAGAAATCATCGATGAGTCCACCGTCTTTGTCGCAGGCTTGTGCTCTTACCCCGGCACCGGCTGGTTCTAGGTCGTCTTCTTGTATGCTGGGATCCAGTTGCTGTAGCGCTTTCACGAAAGCCGGCTTGAAGAAGGAACGATGATATTCTCCCAATCCGGTTTTCCAGTATTTGCTCGCTACTTT
Source organism: Bacteroidota bacterium (assembly GCA_009918425.1). Lineage (GTDB taxonomy): Bacteria > Bacteroidota > Bacteroidia > NS11-12g > UBA955 > RGEC01. The sequence continues at coordinate 399 of RGEC01000400.1, read as the reverse complement.
GCGGAAACCACCAAAGGAAATGCTTTCCCAAAATTCACTCCATTTGAAGTCGGTCTTTTTGTAACCTTCGCGCTGAAACGCAAAGACGGCGTTGGGTCCTGCTTCAATTTCTCCGGTGATGCGTCTGGTGAAGTGAACACCCAAAAATGGGAAATTGGGGTCGGGTACTGGGTAAATTAAGTTCTTTACCAGATGGGCTTTTTCAGGCTTGATGCTATAATATTCACCGCGGAAGGGGATGATTTTCATGTTGAGTTTTTCACCCGCCATGGCCGCCACTTTATCGCAGTAAAGACCGGCACAGTTGATCACCATGTTGGCTTCGAAGCGTTCCGTGGCAGTATGTACGATGGCCCCGTTGTTTCCGGGCACGATGGCTTCAATTTTTACAGAGGTTTG
>RGEC01000399.1 GCA_009918425.1 Bacteroidota bacterium | reverse complement strand
AACATTCACTGCATCAGGTGGTGTGTTTTATAGTTGGAATAATGGTGCTACAACAAGTGCAATAAGCATCAACACAGCAGGAACATACACGGTAAGACTTGCGGTTGCATCAGGTTCGAGTTGCAGCAACACTTTCACCGATACCATTCGCGTTTATCCGCAGGCTACTGTGGCCTTTAGTATCAACAATGACAAACAATGCCTAAAAGCCAATCAAAAGTTCATTTTTACCAATGCATCCACCATTGCTTCAGGGTCAATCTCCAGCTACAACTGGACTACAGGAGACGGAAAATCTTCTTCACGTTCCGATACCATCCAACATACTTACTCCAAAGATGGAACATTCACGGTATCCTTATTTACAAGTTCCAATTTTGGCTGTAAAGACACGCTCAACAAAACAGCTATCGTTTACCCCATGCCGGTGGTAAGCTTTACTATCAACAATGCTTCGCAGTGTCTTAAAGGTAATGCGTTCGCATTTACCGATAAAACAACTATCAATAGTCCCGGTAGTATCACCAGCAGAAACTGGTCTTTCGGCGACAAGAAAAAGTCTACATCTACCCTCACCAATCCCTCATTTACATACGATACTGCAACCTCTTTCAGCGTTAAACTCATCAGTACCAGCACAAGCGGCTGCAAAGACTCTGCTACCCAGACCGTGAATGTCAGGCCCATGCCCAAAAGCATTTTCGTGAGCAGAACACGCGATACGCAGTGTCTAAGTGGCAATAAATTCACATTCTCCGATACTTCAACCATAAGCTCAGGCTCTTACACCCGCTTGTGGATGTTTGGTGACGGTAAAACCTCTACTGCACAACCCGCCAGTAATACCTATGCAACCGATGGCATATATACTGTAAAACTAGCACTCAACAGTAATTACAACTGTAAAGATACAACTTCAAAACCGATAGTCGTTTATCCCATGCCGGTTGCGCAAATTGGATATAAATCAACTTCCCTCTGTGAAAAACAGGATACCGGTGTTTTTTCTGTAATAAGCAGTATTAAATATGGCACTATAAAAACCAAAAAATGGTATTTCGGAGATGGCACTACAGACAC
>RGEC01000398.1 GCA_009918425.1 Bacteroidota bacterium | reverse complement strand
TTTCCGGGAAGTTTCTTCATGCCGGATGCCCGTGCAAGGTTCAGAAAATTACGGGGAGATAAGCTGGGCTCCTGACTATTTCTTACCAACAACCTCTTCTTTGCGTTTGCGTCGCAACCTGTAATACATCAAAATACAGCCCACAAACAGACCTGTCATTACCCAGGCAGGGGTATTGGTATACCACACAATTTTCAGGCGGTCGGCATCTACCGTAAATCCGGCAAGCGCCTCAATAGCGGCGAGTGCGGCTGCGGCGAGGCACAAAAGGCTCATCACATGGTAGCGTATCATTCTTTTTTCGGTTTATGGTTCCGTTAACGTTCAAAATCTCCCAGTCAGAAAAAGTCTGGTCGCTTTCCATGCCTTCTCCGGTAATAATCTGATCCGGCGTGGTAATTTTCACAAATTTATCGGTGTAAATGCGCCCCTTTTGTTGGTCCCACACCAACTCTTCGGTTTCCAGTTTCTCGCACTTCATATTCAGCACCCGCACATTTCTTCTAACCACCATTCGTTTTTGCTCTGTGTAGGAGATACCATATTCGCTGAGCAAATAACTTTCTATATTCCCTTTCACATCCAAAAACTCAGCACGAATGCCCTTGGGCATTTCTATGTAGGGATTGCGCACATTCTTCACGCCAATCATTACAGGGCTTTCAACAATGGCTTTTAAAATCCCTGAATCGGTATATTCGATGGTGACATTTTCCGCTGTTTCACGGGTGGCAATGCTGTCCGTTTTTTTACTTCGGTAGCTGCCTCCGGGCTTTTCAGAGCAGGCGCCCCACAGCAAAACCACACCAAACAAAACCCCAAAGATGCGCATCAGTCAAATTTACGGCGTTGGAACCAGATGTCTCCCAGATTCATGCTAAGGGAAAACACAAGGTATTCTTCTCGGGCGAGGCCTGTTGCATTTTTACCACGGCGAATGTAATCTGCCTGAAAATGCACGATACTTCTTAGGCTGCGGTTATCATAGTATCGTCGCGAAAGCGGAATGCCAAAACCAATGAAAGCCCGATTTTCTGACACTGTATAAGGGCTTCCTGAAGAGGTAAGCACATTTTGTGT
>RGEC01000397.1 GCA_009918425.1 Bacteroidota bacterium | reverse complement strand
CTGTTTCCACAGGCAAACATTCCGTCTTTTCAATTGAGTATCGATTGGGGCAAACCTATGCAGCATCATTTCGATTTGGCAGGATTGCTCTCAAAACTCAGGGATCGAGGTGTGCTCATTATTGGAAGTGGCAATATCGTTCACAACCTGGGAGCCAGTATTCCCATGCTCGGGCGCGGTGATAAAAAGGCTTTTGATTGGGCCGTAGAATTTGATGCCTGGGTTGCAGATGCGTTGAAAAATGGCGATTACCAAAAGCTGAACAACTATGAAAATGCCGGCAAAATGGCACAAATGTCTGTGCCGTCCCCCGATCACTACATTCCCATGCTTTACAGCCTGGGCTTGGTCAGGCATGATGAGGAAGTCCGATCATTTTATGAAAGCGTGGAATATGGTGGCATCAGTATGCGCAGTTTTATTGTTCATTAAACCAATAATTTGGAAATATTCGGGAAAATTGGTAAATTGCTTTTTATGAGAAGAATCATACTTGTATTCCCCTTTCTATTGCTTGTTGTTATCAGCCTGAACAGCTGCGAAAAGTCTTCCGGTACCGCATTTGAACATGCAACCATGCGCCCGTGGTTTGATAAAAACTGTAAATCCTGTCATGGTAGCGGTGGCGGCAACAGTGGAGCCTGGTCATACAATCCGGACAATTACGAAACATCCATAAAAAAACATATAAGTCATTTGTATCAAGATGTTTACGTGAACAAATCCATGCCGCCTGCCGGTCTCACACAGGCTGAGTTGGATCAGTTCAAAACCTGGTATGATGCAGGATATCCTGCCAAATAGGATTGTTTAGACGATTCCTTTTCTTACGTCTTATCTTTGCGTAATGCAAATTCACTTAGGCATAGACCTGTTTTGGGTTTTTGTTGGCATCATCGCTTTGGGTGCTGCCATAGTAAGTTTGCTTTGGCGCAGACGCGAAAAAAGTATCTTACGTTCTTTATCCAAACTGATTGCTACTGAAAAAGAAGATCATAATCAGCTGGATTTTGCGCAGGTAAAAGATGTGGAAGATGCCCTGAAAAAACTTTTTGAAGCAAGGAAAGAAGAAATGGAGCA
>RGEC01000396.1 GCA_009918425.1 Bacteroidota bacterium | reverse complement strand
CCTTACGGGCAGCATCGCATCGGATATTTCGGCGTGGATCATGGAAAACTGTTTCCAATGGCTGGATGCACCGGTAAAAAGACTGGGCAGTATGGACACGCCTGTACCGCTGGCTAAAACGCTGGAGGATGCTTATCTGCCGTGGGGTAAGTTGGGTAAGGCTATTGAAGAATTAAAATCTTTCTAAGCCATGGCCAACAATCAATGGGAAAACGCCATTCTGGAAACATGGCAGGTGCACAACCGCAGCATGCTTTTTCTCATTGAAAATCTACCGGAAAAAGCCCTGGAAACAACATTAAGTAAACGCGGTGGCAGATCGATTGCTGCGCAGCTTGCGCATTGTATTGATGTGCGATTTTTTCGGATGGAAGCCTTTGTTAAAAAACATCAGCTTGATTTTGTCGCTTTTCAAAAGGGCTACATTCCCGGCAAAACAGAATTGCTTAATGCGTTTGTTGATTCAGGTAACATTATAGATCGGTTGATTCTGGAATCGCTGAACACGGACGGAAAGGCACCCCATTTTGCAAGGGGCATCGTGGTAATGATCGGATATTATATTTCACACGAAGCCCATCATCGCGGCCATGCGCTGCTCACCATGAAAGAAAGCGGCATTAAAATTCCCGATACACTAAAATGGGGCGTTTGGGAATGGAATACATTATAAATTCCCGAAATTGCGCTTTTATTGACCGCTTTGAAAAACTCCTGCCTACTCTTATTTACCTGCATCGCCTCTTCCCTTTCGGCTCAGCACTTTTCCCAGATTGGCATGGGACGTTATGCCGGCGTACATGCCGCACGAATCAATCCTGCCCTGATGGCCAACAGCAAATACATTTGGCATGTGAACCTTGTGGGCGCCTGGATTAACAGCAATGCGTCGGGTTATACCATTACACCACCTTTCAATGGCAACAAATTGGCCCGCAGCCGATTTGCCGATGAATATTTTCGTGCAGACAACAAAACCCGTCTTCAGCAAAGCTGGTTCAAGGGGGTGTGGGATGGTAAGGACCAGTATGCAGGCCTAGGTTCTATGCTTTATGGACCATCTTTTATGGTTCGAATAAA
>RGEC01000395.1 GCA_009918425.1 Bacteroidota bacterium | reverse complement strand
TGTAGCGTCTCAACATTTAGCGATACTACGTAAAGCAGGCTTTGTGAATACTACGCGTGAAGGAAAATTTATATACTACTCGATCAATTTAGATCGGATGCGAGCGCTCGCTCAATTTATGGATCAGCTATTAAAGTAATAGTTAAGTAATCAATTTCCCTGATAAATGGGTGTATACGAAGCGTTCCACTCATGTCTCCACCGGCGATGGCTCCACAAATAATTGGCAGGGTCTTCTTGAATTACTTTTTCTGCTTCTGTTTTATAGAGCCAAGTCAACTCGTCAATGGAATAGCTTGCTGCATTATCCGTGATCAGCTTACACTCTAGATGATAATAGCCGCGTTTTTTTCGTTTTAAATTAAGCATCACCATGGCAGCATTATGCGCAATAGCCCCCTTAGCCGGACCGGCATGAAAGGGAGTTGGCTTACCAAAAAAATTCATCCAACGGGCATTTGCAGGGCGACTGGGGTTTTGGTCAGCTCCTAAAATTAATGCGGAAGGTTGTGCAAATATTTCATCCCGCTTTTGCAAAAATTCTTCTGCAGAAACTGCTCTAGCTCCCTGTCTAGTTCTCAGATATAAAAAAAGTTGGTTAAAAGCCGGAGCTTGAATGGTACGATACACAAAATAGTATGGCGCAGGGAGTGCAGGAGGAATAACTAAGTTGACATATTCCCAATTAAACTGATGCGCCGCCATTAATTGAACTGATTTTCCTTTTTCGAGTAGCTCACTCACCAGGGCGAGGTCAATTGTACAACGCTTTTTTATTTCACTTTTGGAAAGCGTCATTATTTTAATAGACTCAGTGAACGTATCTGCAAAATTCCGGTAAAAGGATTTTATAATCTGATCCAGCTCCTGCTGCGTAAGCAAGGGAAGGGCCTGTCGAATATTTTGTTCAATAATAGTTTGCAAATATGCAATACCTTCTAGAACTTGTTTCTTTGCTTTGATTGTAGCTATATTATAGATGTATGCTAAGTCAGCAGCGAATTGTGCAGCACCTCCGAATAGGAGAACAGCACCCCGATCATCAGCGACAGGGCCATGATCGCGGTGACCGACAGGCCG
>RGEC01000394.1 GCA_009918425.1 Bacteroidota bacterium | reverse complement strand
ACAGACGGAACTTACCTGATGCAGCAGGTGCATAGATTGTGTCCGCTGTCGAGATTAGTCCAGTTGTGCTTGAACGGGTCTGTGAAGTTGAAACTCCACCAACGTAAACGTTCATGGATAGTGTTCCACCAAGTGACTTGTTAGCAGTCAAAGTTGGACCCGCTAGTCCGTCATAAACAGGATTACCAGAGGCATCCTTTGCTGTTGCGGTAACAACCATTTTCTCGCCTGGCTCATAAGTTGCCTTATCAGTTGAAAGAACTATGGTTGAGATTCCGCCACCAAGGGTTACGGCGTAGGTAGTTGTTACTTCAGCTGCCGTAACAGGATTTGTGTAAACAGCCGTTACGGTCGCTTTTCCACCTGAAGTTGAGAGAGCAGATGATGTGAGTTCACATTCATAAACACCATCTGTTGCTAAACCATCAAGATCCGTGCAAGAACCAGAAGCAATCTGAGTCGTATCACTCGACTCAATTGCTACCGTGCTCGCGCCACCTGGGACGGCTCTTCCGCCAGAATCCTTCAGCAGTACTGTGAACATACCAGCAGTTGAAAATCCACCAGTACGAGCAATCTTGTACTTAGCGGTTCCGATTTCAGCTGTTGCTACTGTGCCGTAGAAGGTAAGCGTCTTGGTCCAGCTTAAGCCCGCATTGAGTGCTGTAATGGTCACTGTTGCAGTGCCAGCTGTTCCCGTTGAGTAGATATATGTTGCAATTGCAGTTCCACCAGTTACCGATTGTGTCTGCGAACGATCTTGGCAAGATGCTGTTGAACTGGTGCAGACATACGCCTGACCTGTGGCAACAACCGTCACAGAATCAGCAGCATTATCAGCACTGTCAACGCCAAGAGCGTTATTCAAATCCGTATGGATTGTAAATCTTGGAGTTGTGGAAGAGGCTGTTGCTGATGCCAAAGCCTGGCTATCACCAGCATACGTTGAAGCAGCAGCTGTTCCTTGGCGCAGCCAAGAAGTCGATGTTCCATCAGCTGTAGTTCCGCGAGCGGTTACTGTAACTGTCCAAGTTGTGGAGACAGAATTTACAAACACTCCAGAGGAGTTTGTTGCTGTCG
>RGEC01000393.1 GCA_009918425.1 Bacteroidota bacterium | reverse complement strand
AAATGAAAAAGACGGCATTGATAACAGGAGCATCCAGCGGCATAGGGCTTGCCTGTGCGGAATTGCTGGCTGCTGCCGGATATGATCTGATATTAACCGCCCGCAGGCAAGAGCGACTGGATGAAATAAAACAACGTCTCTCGGCAGCGCATTCCGTTTCCGTGCAAACCTTGCAACTGGATGTGCGCGATAAAGCACAGGTAGGAGAGGCCTTCGAAAAACTGGAGGCACCGGATGTGCTCATCAACAACGCCGGACTGGCCCTGGGACTTTCGCATTTCTACGCCGGCGACACCGATCAGTGGGATACCATGATTGATACCAATGTGAAAGGCTTGCTGTATGTGAGCCGTGCCATGGCGGAAAAGATGATTGCACGTGGATCAGGGCATATTGTGAACATTGGTTCCATTGCAGGTAAGGAAGTGTATGAAAATGGCAATGTGTACTGTGCCTCCAAACATGCGGTGGATGCGCTTACCCGAGGCATGCGCATAGAACTGGCCGGTAAGGGGGTGAAGGTTACCGGAATTCATCCCGGTGCGGTAGAAACCGAATTCAGCATTGTGCGTTTTGGTGGCGATGTAGAACGGGCCAAAAAAGTATACGATGGTTTCGAAAATCTGGTGGCTGCAGACATCGCCGATGCGGTGGTGTGGGCCGTTACCCGTCCCGATCACGTAAACATCAACGACATTGTAATTATGCCCAAGGCACAGCCCGCTGCGGGTGTTATTCACCGTAAAACCATCTGATGAGCAACAAGAACAAGCATAAAGACGGCATTGTGTATAGCACAGATCCCAATTTTCGTTACCAAAGCGAAGATGAAGAACGCGATACCCTGCCGCCTTCACAACAATGCCTGTATTTGCGCCGTGAGGTGCGCAACGGCAAACCCACCATTGTAATTAAAGAATTTGTGGGCAAAACAGAAGACCTGAAAGCACTGGAAAAACAGCTCAAAAACCACTGTGGTGTGGGCGGTAGCAGCAAAGACGGCGATATTCTCATTCAGGGTGAGCTGCGCGATAAGATTAAGGCATTTCTGGAAAAACTGGGCTACAAAACCAAAGGCTAA
>RGEC01000392.1 GCA_009918425.1 Bacteroidota bacterium | reverse complement strand
CATGGGGTTTTTCTCGGGGCTAATTCGTCCTACAAACACCCAGTTGAGGTGGTCGGGGATTTTTGTGTATTTGCGATTTTCTCGGTATAGGCTGCGCGGCACATTGGGCATATGGAGAATGGGATTGGCGGCGCCTCTCAAGTAATTCAAAATTTCTTTCGTCTCTTGGTCATTGGTGCTATGAAAAACCACATTTTTGTAGGCATTCAATCGCTTCAACACCCAAGCCACAGGGGCTTTTAGCCATCGCTTTTGTTTCAGCGCTTGTGGGGTAAGCATGCCACGGGGAGAAACAATGATTTTAACGGTAGGCATCGCTTTGCTAAATCTTTGCGCGGCCAGGAGAGGCAGAATGGAAAACTTGATACTCCACAAACCTTGCGTGTGAATTACATCTGGCTTCAACTGTTGAATCACTTGGTTCCATGAATTCAAGCTCAATCGCTTCGGATGCCAATACTGCACTTGGGCCTTCCCTACTTTAACCCATGCTTCTTGTTCCACCGGCAAGGGTTCCGATGCTCCGTAATCGAACAAGCCGCAGATGATGTAAAACTCCAAATTTTCATCATCACCCAATAGGTTCACCAAGTTTTCTATACTGGTGATTGGTCCACCCGCTTTGTGCGCCGGTCTATACCAATCCATGGCAATGAGGACTTTGGTTTTGGGGTTCATTATGAGTGCAGAAAATCGTCTTTAGGATTTCGCATCAAAATTACATCTCGCCACTGCGGTTTGCATCAGAACCCACAAAGTTTTTGCGCTTGCTCAGAAATTGTCCTTTTCGCTTCTCATCCATGCCATTTCACACAAGATTGTTTCATTTCACAAAATTTCCTCTTTTTGAAACATACAAATGGACGGTTTCCATCGTCTAGAGTTCACCCAATCGCTGAAACGCGATGGATTTTTCGTAAATTTGTACCTTTATAAAAACCGATACTCCGTTGAAAACCCTCACCCAGCTTCGCACCCTATTGAAAGCCAATTTTTTATGGCTGCTATTGGGCATTTCCTTGGCGGTGGGTGTAAACGGCCTCCTGGAATCGCAGTTCGAAAACGAGATCCTCAGCAACAT
>RGEC01000391.1 GCA_009918425.1 Bacteroidota bacterium | reverse complement strand
TCGTTGTCTCCGGTGTTATTGCCGATAACGGTCACTTGTGATGGGGGAGTGGTTGCCCCTGTAGTTGTTGCCCACAGTTTGCCTGCGGCATTATCTATGCCTATGGCTCCTTCGGTATTAACAAGGTACGGTGTGCCGGCGCCTGTGGTCCAGGATCCGTCGGTAAAACTGTAGTAATCATATGACCCGGTATTGCCAAGATAAAAAGAACCCTGCGGCACATATACCATTTCAACCGCATGCACCTGCAATTGTATCACAGCTCCATTGCGCACACCATCATCACCATAGTTCCAGCGCAGCTGAACATTGGAAAGGCTAAAAGTACCTGATCCTGTATCTGACCTGTATATAAAAGCGCCTTTGCCATCGGTGGGAACGCTGATGGTGCTTCCGGTGGGTGCTACATGATTGAGCGATGAAGTATTGAGGGTAGCGTGCTCCCATATTCTCAGGCAAGTGATAGAGGCATTGCTGAGGGGGGTAGTGGGTGTTAGGCTGACTGTAAACTGGGTGCTGCTGAGGATGCTGCTGATAACAGAAGTGGCTGCAAAAGCACCCGTGCCACCGGCACTGGTAACCCTCACGGGCATACCCACCCGCAGATTGTCGGTGCTGCTCACGGTTATTGTGGTACCACTGCTGTTTACACCGGTAAAGGTAGGGTCATTATATCCGATGCGGTACTTCACAAACACCCATGCAGCATCCCACCAGCTGGTGACGTATGCCTCTGCACTGCCACCGGTTCCACCATTGGTAGGTGCAATGGTTACTGTGGGGATTGAAGTGTAACCGCTGCCGGCATTGGTTAAATTAAAGCGGGTAATCTCGTAAGGTGCCACACCGGAAACCGTAGCTGTAGCGGTGGCACCGGATCCGCCCCCATCTGAAACGGAAACAAACAATAGGTTGCTTGTTGTGCCTGTAGTGTGTGTGGGTGCGCTTCCCTGGGTTGTGTGGCCTGCTGTGACAATATAATAGCGGTTGGGCGTAGCCGAAACCTCCAGCATTTGCCCGGCGGTAACAGCGGTATTTGCCTGCCATGCAACTGCACCATTGCTACCTATATATACAAGGGGTGTGCTAGTGTACCCGCTGCCACCCGAA
>RGEC01000040.1 GCA_009918425.1 Bacteroidota bacterium | reverse complement strand
GCGCGTTGGTAATCATGTCGTTTAACACAGCCTCGGCTTCGGTAATGTCTTCTGTAATAATCACGCCTTTTCCGGCAGCCAGTCCATCGGCTTTCAGCACATAGGGTGGTGACAGTGTAGCCAGAAAATCTCTGCCTTCGTGCAGATTATCAGCGGTAAAACTGCGGTATGCCGCTGTTGGGATATTGTGGCGCATCATGAAGGCCTTGGCAAAATCCTTGCTGCCTTCCAAGGTGGCTGCATATTGGTCAGGGCCGGCCACGGCAATGCCGTGGGGCCTCATAAAATCCACGATGCCTGCCACCAGCGGATCTTCGTTGCCAGGTAAAATCAAAGAAACATTGTTGTTTTGGCAAAACACAAGTACTGCCTCAAAATCCAGGGGATTGACGGTCACGTTTTCGCCGCACTGCGCAGTTCCGGCGTTTCCGGGTGCTATGTAGAGCTTGCCCGGGTTTCCCGATTGCGACAATTTCCATGCAAATGCATGTTCGCGGCCCCCGGAACCCAGCAACAGGATATTCATGCTGCGAAGTTACACGGGGTTGGGTAATTTATGGGTGATATTTTTCCCTGATAAAATGTTACAGACAGGTGCTTGATATCACACATTATACCTTGCTGCCACAGCCATGCAGGCTGTTTCGGTGCGCAAAATCATTGTTCCGAGCGAATAAAAAACAAATCCTGCTGACCGGGCCTGTTCCACCTCTGATGCTGTAAAGTCCCCTTCCGGCCCCAAGAGAATCAGGCAGTCGCCAGACAGTGCTCCTTGCGGAGCTGCAGGCATTTGCATATCATCGTGGCAATGGCAAATTAGGCGGTTTGTGTGGTTTTCTTTCAGTACTTCCTCCCAGCCGATAGTGTGTATTTCAGGCAACCGATATCCATGGCATTGTTTGAGGGCGGCAATAGATATTTTTTGTAGCCTTTCCAGGTTAATTCGTTGTTTTTCCGCATTGCGGGTCTGCATAAAAGCAATGCTTTTAACACCCAGTTCCGTGCATTTTTCTACCAGCCACTCCAGTCGGTCTGCATGTTTGATAATGCCCACAGCTATATGAAGCCGGGATTGGTCTTCATGGGTCTTTTTGCCGGTTATGACAGCCCGAAAAGTCCTTTTTTCTATATGTGAAATCTTTCCCGCATAGCGATTGCCCAGGCCGTCCGTGAAGGCGATTTCGTTTCCTTGCTGGTACCGCAAAGCCTGAATGGCATGTCGGGTTTCGTTCTCATCAAAAACAGCCTCGTTTTCTTGAATGTTTTGGGTAAAAAAGGAGAAATGACCGGGCATAAACTAGCGTTTTAGTGCAGAGCAGCCCTAATGGGCATGTTTCTGACAATCCGTGCTTCCTCGGCGGCAAATGCCAGGAGTCTTTCATACACGGTTTTTTCATCAAAATAGTTCAAGGCCATTTTCACAAAAATATGCGCATGTTTGGCTTCACAGGCCCACAAACGGTGGTAGAATTTTTTAGGCTCGCCTTCGGGCAGCCTTTCCCAGATGAGTTTGAATCTTTCTGCCCCGCGGGTTTCGAAAAGAGAAGCCAGCAAGAGCCTGTCGAGAAATCGTTCATCCCTGCCCGACCGCACAAACGCCATCAATCCTTTGATGTACGGGTCTTCCTCAAACGGGTTTTCCAGTTTCAGTCCACGGGTTTGCATCAGTTCATATACATCGCGAAAATGCTCCAGTTCTTCGAGTGCAGTTTCTATGAGTAAAGGAATAATTTCTACTCTGTCCGGGTATTTGGCTACCATACTCATCATCATGCCGTTGGCTTTGCGCTCACAATCGGCATGGTCCTGCAAGAAAGTATCAAAATCAGCCATCACAGCATCCGCCCATTCGGGGGGTGAAGTGCATTGCAGGTCTATGCTGAGTTTCATATTTATAAATTATAAGCTCCAGCTGCTGCCGTCTTTACCATCCTTGATACTAAATCCCAGGTCGGTGAGTTTGTTGCGTATTTCGTCACTCAGGGCGTAGTTTTTATTCGCTTTGGCATCGGCGCGCATGGCAAGGAGCATTTGCATAACCCCGTCGAGAGCCTCTTCGTTGCCTTTTTCTTCGGCCTGAATACCCAGAATGTCATGAAGCCATGTGTTGAATAGGTTGTTCAGGGCTTTCACATTATCGCTGTTGAGTTTGATTTTCCCATCCATAGCCGAATTGCACACCCGGGCCGCCTCAAACAGTTGGGCAATAACCTGGGGTGTGTTCATGTCGTCATTCATGCAGCGTTCACAAGCAGCCTCAATATCGGAAACACTGTATTCTGAGCTATCCGATATGGGAAGTTTGGGCGCCAGGTCAGCCGCATTCATAAGCCTTTGCAGGCCTTTTTCTGCAGCCTGCAGTGCTTCATTGCTAAAATCAAGTGTGCCACGGTAGTGTGCCTGCAGAATAAAGAACCTTAAGGTCATGGGGCTGTAGGCTTGAGCGAGGAGTGCATGTTTACCGGAAAACAATTCGTCTACCAGAATTCCATTATTGAGGCTTTTGGCCATTTTTTGCCCATTGATGGTAATCATATTGTGATGCACCCAAAAACGGGCAGGGTTGTGACCGGTGCATGCGGTGCTCTGGGCTATTTCGCTCTCGTGGTGTGGAAACAGCAAATCCATTCCGCCACCGTGTATATCAAACACATCGCCAAGGTATTTGCGGCTCATGGCTGAGCATTCAATATGCCAACCCGGATAACCTTTGCCCCAGGGGCTATGCCACTGCATAATATGCTCAGGAGAAGCTTTTTTCCAAAGGGCAAAGTCATTGGGGTTGTGTTTTTCTTCTTGTCCTTCCAGTTCGCGGGCTTCGTTGCCCGCGCCGGCTAACAGATCTTCAAGAATACGGCCGCTAAGTTTTCCGTAATCCTTGGTTTTGGCGTAGGAAAGCACATCAAAATACACGCTGCCATTTACCTCATATGCCAGTCCGGCAGACATGATGGCTTCAATCATCTCTATTTGCTCAATGATATGGCCGCTGGCGCGAGGCTCAATGCCGGGGGGCAATACATTCACAAGTCGGCACATTTCATTGTAAGCCACCGTGTATGTCTGTGCTACTTCCATGGGTTCTATCTGCTCCAGCCGGGCCTGTTTGCCCAGTTTGTCTTCGCCTTCATCACCATCGCCAACCAGGTGCCCCACATCGGTGATGTTGCGCACATGGCGAACTTTGTAGCCCTTAAATTCCAGGAAACGGCGCAGTACATCAAACACTATGGGTCCACGCACATGGCCAAGGTGGGGTGGCCCATACACGGTAGGTCCGCATACATACAAGCCAACATGATTGTTGTGTAAAGGCCTGAAAACCTCGTTCTGTCGGGTGTAGGTGTTGTATAACTGCAGGGATGACATTGGGGTACAAAGGTACGAATTGCAATTATTGGTTGAACCGACAGTTGTTATTATCCAATTATGTTGCTGAAATTAAACAAATAACAACTTTAAATAATTAATAAAAAAAACAAAACAGCATTGTTTTTAGTACTACACAATTAACCTGTATATACTGCCCAAAAACAAGAACAGCTTGTTTAATAGTTTAAAATTCTGGTGAATTTCTATATTTGCATCTATAAAGCAGATTTAAGTCAGCCTCGGCTAATAAAAAATTCTGTGCTCGGTGGAGGTTTGAAACCACCTAAACAAACGACCGACCCCGAAAGGCCCTTCGGGGGACTTTACCCCAAAAGTCTGATAAAAGGTAAAAAACTATGAAAACCATGAATAAAATTCTTTTTTGCGGGTTGTTTATACTCGCCAACTCGCTTTCTGCTCAGTACAGCTTTAGGGTTAAATCCTACAATGAGATTAATTTAGAAACGCGTGAAACAATCAGCACCCGTGAAGTCAACCAAATTTTTAATGTATCGCTGCGCGACAATTACTTAGTGCACAATGTGCTGGATGAATACGGAAATATTGAAGACAGCCAGTTGTATAAAATTATAAAACAGGAAAAGCGCAACGACCTATTGTGGTTGTCTTGTGAATCGGGGGTGACGGGTAATGTGTATGAATATATAGTAAATGAAGATGAAGTGTCGGGCCCACAGTTATTCTATTTTAACAGTGGAACGCTTTATCTGCTTGATGGTTCAATGACGCGGCTAAAAACCTACAGGCAGTAAGCCTGAAATATTTTTACTTGCACATTATTTAACAAGATTTTTCGTTTAAGAATTAAATGTTTTTCCGTCAATAGAGAACGATGGAAATACAAAATAAATAATAACACCGCTATGAAAAATCTATTTGTTCTATCCCTGCTGTTTATCACCGGAAAACTTACTGCCCAGTATAGTTTTACGGTAACAGAATTCAATGAAATTGACCTGGAAACCAAAGAAACAAAATCCTCATTTCCGGTAAAGCAGATTTTTAATTTTTCGCTCAAAGACAAATATCTGATACACAATGTGCTTAATGAATCAGGAGTTGTTGAAGACAGCCAGCTATATAAAATCATAGAGCAAAAAGATAAAGACGGGGTGCTGTTTTTGACCTGTAAATCCGGTGTTTCCGGAAATAGCTATCAATATCTGTTAGGCAATGATGGATCCGGCGGTAAGCAATTGTATCAGGTTTCAGGCAACACCTTGTATCAGTTGCAGGGTTCAATGACAACCTTCAAGACGTTCAAGCAATAGGCATTCTGCTTGTGTTCCGACACCCATGCAAATATTAGGGTGATGTATATTTGTTTTTCTGAGAACAACGCAATTATTATTGAACAATGAAACAAATATTACTGACATGTATTTTACTGTTTACAGGAAAGTTAACCCTTACCGCTAAAATATGGAAGGTGGGTCCTGCAGAAACGTATAAATTTTGCAGCGCGGTGGCTGCCTTAGTGGGTGATGGAGATACCATAAACATTGCCGCTGCCGATTACGTGAACGATGCACAGGTGCAATGGACCAAAAATAATTTATTGATAAGGGGTGTTGGTGGACGCCCCCGGTTATTTGCCGGCGATCTTATTGCCAATGATGCGGTAAATGGTAAGGGAATTTTTGTTGTTAAAGGCAATTATTGCATTATTGAAAATATAGACTTCAGGAATGCGAAATGCCTAAGCCACAATGGTGCAGGAATAAGGCAGGAAGGGAGCAATGTAACCATTCGATATTGCCGTTTTGAGGCCAACGAAATGGGAATACTAGGAGGCGGATTAACCACACTGCCAAACAGCACTTACGTAGTGGAATATTGCGAGTTTTTAAATGGGGGAAGTGTTGCCAATCCGGGCTATCAGCATAATATATATATAAATCATATTGATTCGTTTATTTTCCGATATAACTGGAGTTATGATGCCATTGCCGAAGGGCACGAACTTAAAAGCCGCGCCAACCATACCTACATTTTATACAATCGCATTGCCAATATTTCCAGTGTAGACAGCCGAAATATTGATATACCCAACGGAGGAACAGCCATAATAATGGGAAATATTATAGAACAGGGACAGGGTTCGGCCAATTCCAATATGGTTGCCTATGGTATGGAGGGTTGCTCAAACCCTGGTCCGCATAACCTGTTTGTCTGTTACAATACGTTTGTAAACAAAAAAGACAAAGGCAGTTTTGTGCAAGTTCCGGCCAACGGTTGTGATACTTTATGGGTAAAAAACAACATACTGGCAGGGGCAAAAACAGGAGGGTTGATTTTGGGAACACCCATTATACTGGATTCGTCACACAATTACATTACCGATTTTTTGACAGATGTACGATTTGAAAACGCTACCGGTTTTGATTATCATTTAACAGCTGTTTCACCGGTATTAAACAAGGGTGTGGTACTTCAGAAAAAAGTAAAGGGAAGATCTCTTCAGCCTGCAAAGGAATATAAAGACGACTGCAATTTTGTGTCGCGCGTTCAGCAGGGTGCTCCGGATATAGGGGCGCTGGAATATAGCAGTATAAATTCTGCAAAACCACGGCAACAATCGGAGGCAATGATTCGGTATTTTTTTAGGGATAAAACGCTAATCTTATCTTGCAATGGCTGCATGGGTTTTAACCGTGTGAGCATTTACTCTCAAGACGGAAAAAGGGCGCATGATGTTTTTGTGCCTTTTGAAAGAAAAGACGCGTCCGTTATCATAAACACACAAAATTTTCCTTCTGGTATATATACGCTGGTATTGGAACACCGGGGTGGGCAACAAATACTTAGGGTGATGATAGATTAATACAAAACATAATATTTGCAGAATAACCGGGTTGTTATGACAAATAAATGCATTAAAGCATGAATTATAGTTAGTCGTAAATAGGTTCGAATTTGTGCCTGTATTATGTGACGAAATGGAGTTTATATAATGTTGTTTATCATAGTTTTTGCAACGGGTTTGAATAAAATTGCAGGGGATAAACGCAAACAGCATGTCAAAAACAAAAGCGTACAAATTTTGCCAAAGTTGTGGGTATCCTCTGGCCAAAGACAAGCAAGGCGGTGGCACAGAGAAGGATGGATCTCACAGTGCAATGTATTGTTCGATGTGTTATCAAAATGGTGTGTTTTTAACCCCGAAAGAGATAAATACGGCAGAAAAGATGCAGGATTTCTGCATACAACAAATGAAAAATAGCGGCATGACTGGATTTGTTGCCTGGCTAGCCACACGGGGCATTCCACGGCTGGAGCGGTGGAAGAAGTGAGAATCAAAAGCGACCTCGGCGAGAATCGAATCCCGACACACTTGCGCGTCAATGACCGCTTAGTGTGTCGTGGACCCTCGCCATTCTAAGGGTCGGAGACCCAAGAATGGGCGGGGCTCACATCAAAAAGCGACCTCGACAGGAATCGAATCCCGTCGTTCTTGCGCCTAAATAGCGCTTAGAACGACGAGGACCCTCGACATTTTTACGGGCCACAAGCCCTTAAATGTCGGGGCCTGTATCAAAAGCGACCTCGGCGAGAATCGAACTCACATCAAAAGTTTAGGAAACTTCTATTCTATCCGTTGAACTACGAGGTCAGGGGTTGCAAAGATAATACCTGCCTGCTTACCTTGCACGGGACAAACCATGGAAAACTGGACCGAAGAAAACAACGCCCTCTGCAAAACCTTTGTTTTTGCTTCTTTTGAGCAAGCCATGCTATTTATGCAATCTGCCGCACCCCATATCAGTAGGCTCAACCATCACCCCGAATGGCAAAATGTATACAACCGTGTTTTCGTGCGGCTCACCACCCACGATGCCGGCAATACCATTACCGAAAAAGACCGGGAATTGGCAAGGGTTTTGGATGGTTTGTTTGCAGCAATGAAAGAATAACATTTTGAATTGCAAGGAATTTCGGACAATGTGATTGTTTTTAATTAAATTGCATACGTGTTTACTAAAGAAGAAATAGAAACCAAGTTGAAAAATTTGAAGCCGGAACTAAAAGAAAGGTTTCATGTTTGCAAAATTGGCTATTTTGGGTCTTTTGCGTCTGGTAGACAGACAGAAAAAAGTGATTTGGATTTGTTGGTTGAATTTTCAAAACCTATAGGATGGGATTTTTTTGTCCTTGAGCGATTTCTGGAACAATCTTTTGGCATTCCCATTGACCTCGTTACAAAGGACGCCCTTAAAGATAGAATAAAAGGCGTTGTTTTAAACCAAGTGAATTACGTGTGAAACCAGGCGAGAGGAATGTAATTCTATATTTGGAAGACATGCTCACTTCCATGAAAAGGGTTCAAGAATATATTGACGGATTAACTTTTCAAACATTCAAATGGGACTACAAGACTGTTGATGCCGTAATTAGAAATTTCGAAGTTATTGGTGAAGCGAGTAAAAACGTTTCACCGGAAATAAAAATAAAATATCCCAATATGCCCTGGGAAGAAATGTATAGGTTGCGCAATAGAATTACCCATGAATATTTTGGAATTGATTATGAAATTCTTTGGGATATAGCGACTAATTATTTGCCTCAAAACTGCGCAGATTTGCAGTTGATTCTTGATCAGGAATCCAAACAATAGTCTTTCAATTAAACACTCCCTTTTTGGGTTAAAATTGCGTTTTTCGCCTATTGGCTGCTATTCCCCTATCTTTGCCCCACAAAACCCCGCTGGGAAGCGGCGTAATTATTTGACATCATGGCACCCAAAAAAGAAAACAGCCGCGGAAAAAAATTCCAGGATCGGCAACCGGGCGAAAAGCGCCCCCGTAAATCCGGCGATGCTCCGGTAAAACCCAAAAAAACCTTCGGCGATAAGCCCTTCAGATCAGAAGAAAAGAAACCTTTCCGCAGCAGCAGGCCCGGCTCGCGCGACTTTAATGCGCCTGCATCCCCACGCGGTGGCAAACCCTTCCGCCCCAAAAGAGAAGAGGGTGGATTCAATCCCGAAGAACGCAAATCATCACGCCCGGCTTACAAAAAACCATTCGACAACGAGGGTAGAAAACCGTTTAAACGGGAAAGCACAGGCGATAAACCTTTCCGTAACGACGATAGAAAAACCACCCGCGCACCTTACAAAAAAGATAATGACTTTGGCGGTGGCTACAAAAAAGAAGGCAACAATACCCGTATTGGCAGCGGCAGGTCTTTTAACAGAGACGAAAAACCCGCACGTTCAGGACCCCGCAAACCTTTTGAAAGGGATGAAAAACCAAGCTACGGCAAACGCAGTGTGTATGGAGGAGAAAAAACCGGCGACCGCAAGCCTTTTGACAAAGAAGACAAACCGACAAGAAGCAAACGCCCGGCCTTTGGTGAAGAAAGACCCTCTGCCAGAACTAACCGTAAACCCATGGAGCGCGAGGAAAAGCCCACGCGCGGAAAACGCCCCTCATTTGGCGAGGATAAACCGGTAGGCAGAAAACCCGGTAAATTCAGCAAAAACAAACCTTCTGCCCATGTAAGAAGCACCCGTAAAGGCGCAGAGAAAAACTATAAGGGCAGCCGCAGAACCCACGAAAACACCGGCCGTGATCTGGAAAATGCCAACCTGCTTACCGGTGAGGAAGTACGCCTGAATCGGTATATAGCCAACAGTGGTATCTGCAGCCGCCGCGAAGCCGATGTGATGATAGAACAAGGCCTGGTGCAGGTGAACGGCAAGGTGGTTACGGAGCTTGGACAAAAAGTGAAACCCGGCGATGAAGTGAAAGTGGATGGCCGCCGCATTACACCCGAAAAACCGGTGTACATACTGCTTAACAAACCCAAAGGTTACATCACCAGCACCCACGACCCTGATGGCAGGGCAACGGTAATGGACCTGATAGATTTACCCGGCAAGGAGCGAATTTACCCTATTGGCCGCCTGGATAGAAATACCACAGGGGTGTTGCTCCTCACCAATGATGGCGAGCTGGCACAGAAACTCATGCACCCCAGTTTTGAAATTAAGAAAGTGTACCGCGCTACACTGGATAACAAACCCAGCAAAGACCATATGCTGGCCTGGGTGAACGGCATAGAACTGGAAGATGGTTTTATGGCTTTTGAACAGTGCGGTTTTGTAGAGAAGGAAGATGAAAACACCCTGGGGGTGGAGATTCACAGCGGAAGAAACCGCATTGTGCGCCGTATGTTTGAGCATTTTGGCTACGAAGTAAAAAACCTCGATCGCGTGCTGCTGGGAGAATTTGACCACCTGAAACTGGGCCGTGGCAAATGGCGCTTTCTCAATGAAAAAGAACAGCGCTACGTAGAGCGGATTAAGCGCAGCAATGCGCCTAAGAGGAAGAGGTAGTTTTGGTTATTGGGTTACTGGTCTGTTGGTTTATTAGTTTAATAGAGGAATTCGCATTTACCATTAAACTATTATACCATTAAACTTATGGTTGATGGCCAGAAAACCGTTAAAAATCCTGCAGCACCTTTGACGGCTCGGTTGCTACCATCCTCAAACGCCACTCCATAGGCCACAGGTTGTTCCATTGGTGTCGGTTGGCATTCACAAAACCCAAAGAAACCCCATTCCAGCTTACGCTATGTAACCCCTCTTTTCTTTCCGGATTGGGCAGGGCCTCACGGCGCAGAAACGCCATCACTTCCGCATCAGTAAGCGACAGCTCGGGCCATATGTTGGTTTGAAAACCTTCTAGCAGAGCAACCGCTGTATCCGGTTTCCATTTTCCATGAAAAACCTGTCCCATGGGTGTTCCTGCGGCATAAACGCCCGGCAGCACATCCAGTAGATGTTGCCACAAAGCCACATCAGAGACACGCATACCCCAAATCCCTTCGCGGGTTTCCAGCACTCGCACATCCGCCGGAAGACCACTCAGCGAAATCGAGGCAGCGTTTTTACGCGATTTTACAGCGTTTTGGGATCTGCCGGTATCTTGCATTTTTTGCAATACAGCCACAAAAAACCCTTCTCCTATGGTTCTGTGCGGCAAGGCCCTGTACATGCCATCTTGAAGGCTGTAAAACACTTCTTTTCCCAAAAATTCGGGCTTCAATATGTTTGCGCCAAGTGTTTCAGCCAGTTTTTTTACATTGTCTTCATTTTCGGCGGTGTTGAACGTGCAGGTGCTATAGATCAAAAAGCCGCCTGTGGCAATGGCCGGCCAAATATCGGTGACAATTCTTTGCTGTCTTTCAGCACAGAGCTTCACGTTGTTTTCACTCCATTCGTTAATGGCGTCAGGGTCTTTGCGAAACATCCCCTCACCGCTGCAGGGAACGTCAGCCAAGACAATATCAAATCGGGCATCGCTTTTTCCGAACCGGGATGCATCCGCTTTTGTAACGATATGTTTGGCGGCGCCCCATTTGCAGAGGTTTTCAGCCAAAATAGGCTTGCGGGTGCCTATAACTTCGTTGGCTACCAAAATATCGCCGTCTCTAAGCACAGAGGTTACATGGGTGCTTTTGCCGCCCGGTGCAGCACATAAATCCAGCACCACTGCCTGGTTGGGCAAGGCAGAAAGCAGCTCTTTCACGATTCCGCCCACCACCATGCTGCTGGCTTCCTGCACGTAATAATGTCCGGCGTGAAAAGCAGGATCCGCGGCAAAAAGGGGCCTTTCCGGAAGATAATATCCGTTTTCGCACCAGGGAATAGGGCTTGCCGAAACGGGTTTTAGGGTTGTTTTTCGGGTATTTACCCGAATGCTTACCGGCGCAGGCTGCTGTAATGCTTGCAGCAACGCCTTTACCTCGGCTTCCGGAAGAGCAGAGTGTAAGGATTGAACAAATGCGGATGGAAACAAAATATTAAACAATTACTTTAAATAAGCCCATTTAAACAATTAACAGGTATTAATCTCCGCCGTGTTGCCAGCAGTTACCGTTGGGACTTTTGGTTGTGCGGGTACAGCGTGCACCGCTTTTGGTAGATGCACCGCATTGCACGGCTTCACCGGTCTTTGAAACGGGTTTTTTGCCGCTCGATTGTGTGTCCGTGCTCCATTTCCAGCAGGGAACACAGATATTGCCTTCCAGTATGTTTTCATCCTTATCCGGCAGGGATGGAAAAAAATTGATGCCCGTGAGCCGCTCCACACTGTCAATGGTAACTGCGAATTGCGAAAGGGGCAGGGAAGATCCGGCATTGGGCAAAACAAAGCCCAGCGCCTTGTATTCAGGCATGCGGTAATCCAGGATGACTTTATAATATAACTCAGGCACCGAAACCTTGTTGGGACCAATGCTCGGCAAACCGGTTTTTAGCACCGGACCTGTAACTACATAAACAGCTCCATTGTTTCTGGCCCACACCCTTACTTGTCCTTCCAGGCGTTTCCACACGCCACGGTTAAAAGCGGGTAATTGCGGGCTCATATTGCTGTAATAAAAAGACTCGGCCATAGATGAGAGCGAAAAGCCCAGGTCGGCGGCCGGAGCCAAATGTCCGCGGTCATAGCCGGAATGAAGAAAATCTTCATCGCTGGCGGTTCCGGTTTTAACATCAGGGTCGCGCATGAAAACATCTCCCCTCTCAAAAGATTTTAGGGTTTCTTCAGCCGTAAGCTCATAGGCTACCCATTCGGCCTGCTCGTGAGGTTCGTTGTAAACCAGCGCAAAACCGGTGTGGTAAATAATTTGCTGACCGGGTTTTAAGGCCGGAAACTCTACTGGTTGTGGATTTTGTGTGGTGTCTTTCCGAATTTGATTCGCATGACTTTGGCCGTGACCCGCAAACAGCGAGCAAACCGCAAATGCTATTAAACCGCGCATCAACACAGTTGCAAATTTCGGGTTTTGCCTGTTATGTTTTATCTGTCAGATTAATAATAAAACTACGGCATGCCTATGCACGCGCCATCATTATTCAATTTTCAGGAGTTTTTCCTGATGGGGTTTGCCATCGGCAAAAAATGAAACCGTAAAAATGCCCGGCTTGTACTTTGAAAGATCAATTTGGTTGCCGGTAAAGGTCCCTACACAACGTCCTGCGGTGTTATAAATGCGTCCGTTTTCAACCGTTTCGGCAAGGATTAATGTAAAATCCCCGGCAGGATTGGGGCTGATTTTTGATTTTTTTGCATCCAGGGGATTCAAGCCAATATTGTTGTCGCAAAGCCTTTTGGTGTAAGGGTTATTCTCCAGTTCCAAGCCGGGTGTAAGATCTTTGCCTACAAAACCTGAGAAGTCTGTGGGATAGAATTCATAGCGAAAAACCGTATTGGTTCCGGCATCTTCACCTTGTGATTTTATGCCGGCGCTGCTAACCGGATTCACATATGTCCATATGATGTTTCCACTGCTGTCAGATTCAAATGCGGTTCCTTTTAATCCATCAGTTGTAAGCAGATTTCCGTTTTTAAGCATGTAACTTCCGCAAACGACCGCAGAAAAGAAACTTTTAGGGTCTGCGGCTCTATACCGCTCAATTGCCGAAGCAGGAAGGAAGGCCTTGTTGGGTTGTATAATATATTTAGAATTAATATCGAGCGGTGGTGTAAGCATGTCAACAGAGCTATAGGGGCCGCCCGGTCTGCCCTGTCCATTGTTAAAAACAAGAATTTTTCCGGAATGGGGCAATCCGGGTTTAATCCAATGGGCGTGATGAGGCACATACAGACGTTTTTCCTGGGCTGTTCCCCTGCCATAAGCCTCCGGATTTCCCCACCGGTATAGAAAGTCGCCCCCTTTGCCCCACCGTCCCCCTGAGTGGCCGCCGGCCTCAAGAAAATTGGTGCTGTGGTCAATTACATAAAATTCACACAAACTGCGGGAGTTAATCATAATTTGGTCCAGATCAGGATTGTAATCAATGCCGTTTAGGTGAAGCCAATCACGGCCTAAGTCTGAAGGTTCA
>RGEC01000390.1 GCA_009918425.1 Bacteroidota bacterium | reverse complement strand
AGGTCAACACGTTCCCTCCGGTTGCTGAAGCATTGAGAACCGCTGAACCATTTTGACAGATGGTAGTATCATTGCTCACCGTAATCAGAACCTGTGGCGGATTCACGACCGCTATGTTATCGCACTTTGAACAACCATCCGAGTTTTTAGAACATACCGTATAATTCCCAGCACTTAAACCGTTAAATATATTGGAAGTTTGCCATGTAGTTCCGGCATCAGAACTAAACGCTATACCGGTAGGACTTGTAACTGTAATGGTAGCATCCGCACTACCAAAACAAGAAGGAGAAGTTTGTGAAAGTGTTTGTGAAACACTGGAAACAAAAACATTAACGGTGTCTCTTGCAATTCCACAAACGGAACTACTCTCTGAAAGGATAAATCGGTACAACCCAGGTTGGTTAACAGAAACAGTAGGGTTTTGGGAGCTATTTCCAGGAGCGAATGTCACAATGGGGGCAGGTGAAATTCCCGTAGCTAGAGAGCTCCATGTCAACGTATTCCCCGCAGCTGGTGCTGAACCGGAAAGGGAAATAGGCTGGCCTAAACATACCGTGTCGTCGATGCCTGCATTTGGCGTTGGAGGCGTCTGCACAAAAATGGTAAAAATCACAGTATCCCGAAATTCGGAGGAGGTAGCCGTCGCCGGTTGATACACATCTACTTCATAGGTAGTCGTTGCTGTAGGCGTTACGGAAACATTCGTCCCGCCCGTGGTATTGGCTACACCATCCGTCACAAGCCAGTTGAATTGAGGTGCATTCACACCTGGCGTCGCAATAGTTACCAAAGCGGATCCACCCATACAAATGGTTTGATCAGGTGCGGATACGCCACAAGCCACATTGGCTGAACCGAAAAAGTTCAAATTTACATTCTGACTCGTACCACTATAGTTGGAAAGGCAAAGCAAATATTGCTGACCAGCTGTAACATTCAGAGGCGCTTCATAACTGGATTGATCCCCTCCTGTTGGAAGTTGACCTGCAGGTGCCATCCCCGTATTTCCATTGCACATGCCATTCCAGTTACATGCCACAGGCGGAAGAGTATTTCCTGTAATTCCATTACATGTCACCGTTGGATTCTGGTACGGCCACATGATCC
>RGEC01000389.1 GCA_009918425.1 Bacteroidota bacterium | reverse complement strand
CAGTATAAAAATGAGCTACAGTATTGATAACTAAAACCGTAAGCGTGCCGTAAAATATATTGAGCGGATTCCACTTTGCATTAATAAAAAAAACATATCCCAATCCCAGCACTAACCCAGGAACAGCCATTGGCAGCATGGCAATGAAATGCGCGATAGCACGCAATGACTGTAAATCTTTTATTTTTTCAATCAGATAAGCCCCCGAGAAAATAAGGGCTGTTCCAATGAGTGCAACCAGTCCGGCCATTTTCAAAGATGTGAAATAGGGCTTCCAGCCCCCCACATCAAATTCTTCAAATTCATAATTTGCCAAAGTCAAGGAAAGGTTATAAGGCCAGTATTTTATGAATGAGGCCCAAATAGCCACACCCAACATGAGGACGAGTGCAGCCCCTACCATAAGAGTATAGATCAACAAAATTCCATCACGCCAGAAATTTTGTACCGCAATATGGGGTACCGAGCGAGCCGTCAGTAACGCCACCTGCTTTTTCTGAATATGTCGATCAACAAAGAAGGCTAGTATAGCTGGCATTAACAAAACAAGAGCAACCACAGCCCCCATATTAAAATTTTGTTGCCCAACAATTTGCTTATAGGCGTCTGTTGCAAGCACATTAAATTGACCGCCGATCACTTTGGGAATACCAAAATCGGTTATCACTAATGTAAAAACCACGAATGCGGCACTTATCAATCCATAGCGCGCACCCGGCAATGTGATGGTAAAAAATTTACGAACCCGAGAGGTTCCAAGCGCATCTGCGACTTCATACAGACGTCCATCAGCCAAGCGCAAGGCCGTTGCAATAATCATAACAGCATGGGGAAAGCAGTAACAAACCTCACTTGCAATAATTCCGATCGGACCATAAACACTGTAATTGCCAAGTATGGCTTTAAAGAAACCCTGATTTCCGAATAGATAAATTAAAGAAATAGCCGACAATAGCGATGGCGCAAAAATAGGCAGTAAAGAGACTGCTGTCATAATATTTTTAAATGGCATTTGAGAGCGGGTTAACGCATAGGCATAAATAAAAGATAAAGGTATTACAATTATGGTAGAAATCGCGGCAATCCATAGGCTATTAGAGAGCGCCTGCA
>RGEC01000388.1 GCA_009918425.1 Bacteroidota bacterium | reverse complement strand
GAACAGAACCGCTATTTTGCGATTGGCTGCAAAGTCTGGTACTGTCAGAATGGCTTTTTTGGGGTTGGTGAACGAAGCGGTTCTCGCAGCATCCAAACTCGGACTTTATGTCCGACTTTTGCTATTTTGATAACTTTATGCTATTACACGGTTTATCGCACGAATCGATTTTTTTGCTATAAATCGTTGAAAATACTTAGTTTTCCACGAGCCTGGCTTTCTGTTAATCCGCAGGTGCCTGGTTCGAGTCCAGGTCGGGGAGCCAAAAAATACCAAAGCCCGCAGACGAAAGTTTGCTGGCTTTTCTTTTTTGAACTCCCGCCGTGCACGTAAGGCGACCGTATCGCAGTCAGTGGCTAGCATTAGTCAGAAGATTGCTGAAACCTCGATCAAACCTTACACTTTGCCGACTATGAAACCACCCGTCGCCCTGCAGACAAAACGTGCCGCCATCCGGTCTGTGGTGGAGCGCCATGACCCATCAAATGCCCGTGTATTTGGTTCAGTGGTCCACGGCGATGATCGCGATGGAAGCGATCTTGACATATTGATTGACCCAACTCCCAAAACATCACTGATGGATGTAGCGAAAATTCAAGTCGAGCTCGAAGTGATTTTGGGTGTGAAAGTGGATGTGTTGACCCCTAGCGCACTACCTGACAGTTTTCGACATATTGTCTTGGCGGAAGCGGTTGCTGTATGAGCAAGGCCTTGCGAGTGCCTGAATACTTGAAGCACATACTTTCCGCCATTAAGCGTATTGAACGTCATGTAACTGACGCTGATGAATTTGGCTTTTTGAGATGTCTTCCGGTTGGCAAGCAGCACTGCTGAGCATAAAATTTAGGAAACACAGATTAAATTTGAAGAAAATCATCATCATTGCAGGACCTAATGGCGCAGGCAAAACAACATTCGCCCGTGATTTTTTGCCGGCTGAAGCCCGAACGCTAAAGTTTATCAATGCCGATTTGATTGCTGCTGGCCTTGCTCCATTCAATCCAGAATCAGCTTCTTTCAAAGCTGGACGCCTAATGATTGAGGAAATCGATGAATGCGTAGACGCTGGACATAGCTTTGCTTTTGAAACCACGCTGTCCGGGATGTCTTA
>RGEC01000387.1 GCA_009918425.1 Bacteroidota bacterium | reverse complement strand
GGTAATATTGAATAAGTCATTGTTTTTTATGACAATTTTAAAGTTGGCACAGTAATTGCTTATAATATTGTGTGAATATAATAATAACTAGTCACTTTAATTTTCAGGAAATTTTACTAAGGAGTTTTAAAAATGCGTAAATCGCTTATTACAACAGCAGTATTAGGTGCTCTTTTTGCACCCCCTCTTGTTCTTGCTGATGATGCACCAGCTGGGCCCTCACTTTCTTACAACATTGGTGTTTATAGCCAATATATTTTTCGTGGCTTGACTCAAACTGATGGAAAGCCAGCTGTTCAAGGTGGTGTTGATTTAACTTTGCCTAATGGATTCTATGCTGGCCTATGGGCATCTAATATTTCATGGTTAAGAGACGTTTATAACGACTCAGGTTCTGGCTATGCTAATACTTATTATAAAACTGGTGGTCACATGGAGTTAGATATCTACGGCGGCTATCGCTATTCATTTGCAAACGGTTTAGGCATTGACGTAGGCGCTCTCCGTTATCAATACCCTGGTAAATTAAGAAATAATACTTGGGCCAAAGCCAACACGACGGAAGTTTATGGTGCTCTTAACTATGGCTGGTTTCAAGGTAAAGTCTCAACGGTGGTATCTCCTCAAGCATGGGGATGGGGTAAATCAAATAATGATGGCAACGAAACTGCTTTTGGTACTTATTATGCCGAACTTAATGCAACTATTCCTGTCGGCGACCTCATCAAAGGAACACCAGCACTTGCAGGTGTGACAGGTATTGCACACATCGGACGTCAAGATTTCGCAGGGAGCCCAAATGAATATGCTAGCTATACCGACTACAAATTAGGTCTTCAAAAATCATTTACGGGTGAAGGCTTTATCAATGGTGTTAACGTAGGTGGTTATTGGACATTCGCTAATGGTGGTGACAAAGCATGGAAATATAACGGTGATAATCTAGGTGATAGCACTGGCACCTTCTACGTACAAAAAACGTTCTAAAAGTAATTGTAAAGACAAGGGCCTAAGGCCAAGGCCCTTTCTTGATTTTTTATAAACCTCAAGGGGAATTAAAATGAAATTTGTAACAGCAATCATCAAGCCATTTAAGCTAGATGAAGTTCGT
>RGEC01000386.1 GCA_009918425.1 Bacteroidota bacterium | reverse complement strand
AAAAGAGAGGTAGAAAGTCTTGCCAAAACCATGGAAGTGAAATTTACCGTAGCCGGGCCTCCCATTGGCGGCGCCAAAAGCGGTATCAATTTCGATCCGGCCGATCCCCGTAAAAAAGGCGTGCTGGAGCGTTGGTATAAGGCTGTACATCCTTTATTGAAGCACTATTACGGTACCGGCGGCGATTTGAATGTGGATGAAATTCATGAAGTAATTCCCTACACCGCTGCCAATGGCCTGCTGCATCCGCAGGAAGGCACGGTAAACGGACATTTAAAGCACTATACTGCCGAGGAACGTCTGCGTGCCATTTCGCGCCTGCAGGAAGGTGTGGTTTTGCCCATCACCGATGAAAGATTAAGCCCTGATGTGGCTCGGGGCTATACCGTTGCAGATATGATAACCGGATGGGGTGTTTGCGAAGCAGTGCGCCATTATTATGAAGTTTATGGCGGCTTTATGAACGGCAAACTGGCCATCATTCAGGGCTGGGGCAACGTGGCGGCCGCTGCTGCCTATTATCTCACCAAATATGGGGTAAGGGTAGCCGGTATCATCGACAGGGAAGGAGGCATCATTGTGCCCAACGGACTGGGTGAAGAGGAAGTAAGGCAGTTGTTTCTGAACCGTGATGGTAATAAGCTTGTTGCCGATAATATGATGAGCTTTGAGGAAGTGAACGAGAAAATATGGGATATACCCGCTGAAATATTCATTCCGGGAGCAGCCAGCCGCCTAGTAACCGAAGATCAGGTGAACCGCATGGCCAATGCCGGTATGGAAGTGGTGAGCTGCGGTGCCAATGTGCCTTTTGCCGATAAAGAAATATTCATGGGTCCCATCAGCAGGCTGGCCGACAGCCGTATGGCGGTAATCCCCGATTTCATCGCCAACTGTGGTATGGCGCGCGTATTTGCCTACCTGATGAAAAAGGATGCAGAAGTTACGGATGTAGCCATTTTCAAGGATGTGAGCAAAATTATTCACAGCTCTGTGATGCGTTTACATCAGTTCAATCCGAAAAGTACGGGAATTAGTGCCAAGGGTTTGGAGTTGAGTTTAACAGATCTGGTGTAAGCTGTAAAATATTCCTGTATTGCTAAATCGCAATATTGCGATT
>RGEC01000385.1 GCA_009918425.1 Bacteroidota bacterium | reverse complement strand
GTGCGCATGTATACGGGTCCTTCTATCATGTACTTTACCAATATGTTGGTCATTACGGGTATGAGCATGCCATAGATGCTCATACCCGTAATGACCAACATATTGGTAAAGTACATGATAGAAGGACCCGTATACATGCGCACACGGCCGACATCTTCAGAAATGCGGTTCATCAGGTCGCCCGTATAGTTTACCTTGAAAAAGTGGGTGTGTAGCCGCTGATATTGGGCATATATTTCATTCTTTTGGTCGTACTCTATGAGCCTGGACATTACTATAATGGTCTGGCGCATGAAGAACATGAATATACCCCTTAGCAAGGCCAAACAAAGCAATATAAGCCCATTCCAGAACACAGTCTCTATGAGATAATCCTTCATGCTGCCAGAAATACTCATATCATCCATCAGCCTAAAAGACTGTATGTTATCCTGCATATTATCCAACACATTGCGAATAATAACAGGAGGAATAACTGCAAATAAATTGGAAATAGCTACAAAAATTAAGCCCATCAATAGTCTCCACTTATACTTAATGAAATATTTATTGACGGCTTTTAGATGACTCATGTGGCGCAAAGATATTTGTAATCTCACAAATGCGGCATTATAATACCTATAAGGCTAGTGATGTGTTTTATAAATGCACCAACGAAATGGGAAAAACATAAATATTCAGCTGCTTTGTAGGGCGTGCGCTTGGCAAATAGTAAATTTGCTTAGACAAAACGCACATAAAATGAAAATTGCAGTAGTTGGGGCTACAGGCTTGGTAGGCGGTATGATGTTGCAACTTTTGGAGGCATACAACCTTCCTGTAACACAATTGATACCCGTAGCTTCGGCTCAAAGTGTGGGCAAAAACATTGTATTCAAAGGCCAAAACTACCCTGTAGTGGCCATGGAAACTGCTGTAAGTTTGAAGCCAGACATAGCCTTGTTTTCGGCGGGGGGACAGACCTCCTTGGCATGGGCAGAGGCCTTTGCTGCGGTAGGTTGCTGCGTTATAGACAACTCCTCGGCCTGGCGCATGCATCCAGATGTAAAGTTGATAGTACCTGAAATAAACGGGCCAACACTCACAAAAAGCGATTTAATCATAGCCAATCCCAACTGCTCTACTATACA
>RGEC01000384.1 GCA_009918425.1 Bacteroidota bacterium | reverse complement strand
AGGTCAGGCATGGGCCTTTGCGCAGGAGTGTTTCTGAAAAGTACGGCTCAGGGGGCTTTCGAGGGTAACGCAAGGCTTGAAATTCAGTTTAACAAGGGAGGTGGTCTTGCTTCTGTGGCTTTACTGGGAACGGTAGATTTTTTTAACAAACCGGTGCCGGTTAATCAGCAAAACTTTGTGAGGCAAAGCAGGGCTTTGTGCGGTTTGCCCAATCCAAAACAATGGGTGGCACAGTATGTACCCAAAGGAAGAATAGCGGCGGCCCTGGAAATGGTGCTGGATTTTAATAAAGAAACATACAAAGCGGACCTGGGAATGTATGTAAATGTAAAATCAGCTACTATGGGACTGGCGGGTAAAGGAAATAATGGTTTTGCAGGTCAGATGAACTTGTTTTTTGCCCCAACAAACTGGTACGTATGGATAGGTAATAGCCAATATCCGATTAATGTTCAGGCTATTATACCCAAACTGCTTACTATTGACGCCTCTGCCTACTTTATGGCAGGTACAACAGTGCTTTCTGCTCCTCCGTTGCCCGATTTAATCAGAAAATCCATAGGACAAGATGTAGTTTTTGATCGAAACACGGAGCTTTTATCGAAAGGTGTGGGTTTTGCCGTCGGGTCTAATTTGAGATGTGATATCGGGGGTAATTATTCTGATAAAAAGCTGGTTATTTATGCATCAGGAACTGCGCTGGCTGGATTTGACATGCTGATGCAGCAGTATCATAACAGTGTTTATTGCAAACAAACTGGCGAAATACCCGGAGTGAATGGCTGGTTTGCACAAGGCCGCTATTACCTAGGTGCATCGTTGAATTTGGGCATCACTGTTGGAAAGACAGACATACGTATTGCCAATATGAGCGTGGGTGCAGTTCTTAACGGACAAGGCCCAAACCCGGTTTATGCCGTGGGCTTAGCCGGTATTCATGTAAATGTATTGTTCTTTAAATACAACGGTAACATTCGCCTGGAACTGGGCAAAAAATGTGATTTGTCTGAAACCCGTTACAATGCTGTACCGCTCATAACCATTTCAGAACCTGCACAGGGAAAGGATGTTTCCATACTTACGCAGCCTGTCGTTCAATTTGCCTTGCCAGTGTACAAGGAATTTCAGGATGTAGACCA
>RGEC01000383.1 GCA_009918425.1 Bacteroidota bacterium | reverse complement strand
CACAAAACGGTACTATTACGTCAGTATATAAAAATAATAGTGGCACGCTTACGCTTTCAGGAGCCAATGACTATACCGGAGATACACGCATTACCGAAGGTAATCTTACGGTAAACAGTGGTGGTAGTTTAGGAAATGGATCCGATGTGTTTATTTCCAGTGGTGCCAATGTAAATATCAATACCAATACCACCGTTGCCAGCGTGCAGGAAACCGGGAACAGCAATGGCGGAAGCATTGCCATTGGCAGCGGAGCTACCCTTACTATAAATGGTGCAGATAAATCTACCCTTTATCAAAACAGCATTTCAGGTGCCGGTGGTCTTACTCTGGCAGCAAGTGGAACTACCAATTTGTCATTATATGGTACACAAAACTATACCGGCGCAACCCATGTAAGCGGCGGAACCCTATCCATACCCGTTTCAACCACCACTTCAGGTATAACCTTATCCGGTGGCACCTTGAATTTAAACCACAACAGCGCTGCGGGCTCAGGTACATTAACCTTGACCGGTGGCACACTCAATGTAGATGCAGCCCGAACCATATCCAATGCTATGTCAATCGGCGGTAACTTCACCTTCACAGGCACCAATTCTCTTACCCAGACATCAGGAGGCATTACATTAACTGCTACTCCCACCATAACAGTCTCAGCCAGCACACTCTCCCTGGGAGGCGCTATTGGCGGAAGTTTTGGCATTACCAAAAGTGGTTCCGGAACTCTCGCACTCGCGGGTGTCAATACCTACTCCGGCTTAACCACCGTTTCAGCAGGCACCCTGCACATCAATGCCAGTGGCGGATGCATTCCTTCCGCAAACGATATAGCCGTAAGCGGTGGAACCTTACGGGTTTCTTATGATCAGACAATTGATGATCTAACGGCCACATCGGGAAGCATAGAAGTAGATGCGGGAAAAACCCTCACCGTAAATGGAAAACTCAGCATCAGCAACGGCGTAACCATAAATCTCAATTCAACAGGCAAAATTGCCTATGGTGCAAATGCTGACCTCGAGTTTACGGGATCAGCAACCATCTCCGATGCTGTTTGGCCCTCCACAGGCGGCCCCACCGATATCATGGGACGCATATCCGCGGAACGGCTGAACAGGACACTCGGGGTACCGGTCA
>RGEC01000382.1 GCA_009918425.1 Bacteroidota bacterium | reverse complement strand
TGTCAATAAACGTTTTATAGGCATTGAATAAATAATTCCGCACACTGTCGCCACCGGTTAGAAAATCGGGGGTATCGCCTGCAAGCGCACGATAATATAGGTTTGTGGTATCATCGTATCCCTGCGCAAAGCCATTACCGGATTTATTGTACCATTTTGCATCGCTGGTATTGACATAACTCTCCATACCGGGCCAGTTGTAGGCCGCCAGATTGCTGTTGTAAGGGGCCGGCATTTTGGCCAGGTTAGAGCGGCTCCAGATCTTTCCATCCAGGGGATTGGGAGTCATACCATCATATTGCCAATTGGGATTATCCAGTAGCTTATTGCCGTTTTTATCCTTTCCCCAGGGCTGATTGGGATCGGTATTGTATTTAATTTCTGCACGGCCTTTAATACCATATCTACCTGCATGGTTCAGCACCACATCCAGAAATATTTTGATGCCTTTGGCATGCGCTGAATCAATCACTGTTTTAAACGTATATCCTGGCGATTCCAGTCTGGGATCTACTTTGGTAAAATCCCATGCATGATAGCCGTGATAATCAAGCGGGCTGCGGTTTTGCACGATGGGGGTAATCCAAATGGCCGTAAAACCCAGGTCTTTAATGTAGTCCAGCTTTCGCACCAGCCCTTTAAAATCACCTCGCCAGGTAACATCCTGTGTGTCTTTGATATTGTTGTTTGCACTGAAGTTCTTGAGCACACGACAAATCCCTTTGGGGCCATGCACGAGATCTGCCGCATTTTAAAAAAGGGAGGCCTACTTGTTGTTTCGGCTCCTTTTGATTTCCGGATTCATGGCCCGTTGCCGGACTGCTGGCGGTTTACAATTCACGGATGGAACGAGCTTCTTAAAGACTTTAAAATTATTAAAAACATGGAAGTTAAAAATCCCCGAAGGAATTTAATGCCGATTCATTACGGATTTCTTGCAGAAAAAAAATGAGCGTGGTTAACAAAATGTCCATTTTTAGCGGAGAACCCGCTTTTGCTGACAAGCTACACGTCGGCCGACCAAATCTTGGCAACCGGAAAAAATTGATGCAAAGGTTGAATGATATCTTGGATCGCAGGTGGCTGAGCAACTTTGGCCATTATGTTCAGGATTTCGAAAAGAAGATTGCCCAAGTGGCA
>RGEC01000381.1 GCA_009918425.1 Bacteroidota bacterium | reverse complement strand
TATTACTGGAGCTACAAGTATTAGTGGAGCTACATCTATTACTGGAACTGCTACTATTAGTGATAAATTAACAGTTAGTTCTAATGGTGCTTCTATTACTGGAGCTACAAGTATTAGTGGAGCTACATCTATTACTGGAACAACTACTATTAGTGATAAATTAACTGTTAGTTCTAATGGTGCTTCTATTACTGGAGCTACTAGTATTTCTGGAGCTACAACTATTACTGGAACAACTACTGTTAGTGATAAATTAACAGTCAGTTCTAATGGTGCTTCTATTACTGGTGCTACTAGTATTACCGGAACTGCTACTATTAGTGATAAATTAACAGTTAGTTCTAATGGAGCTGATATTACTGGAAATGTAATTGTAGCAGGAGATACTAATATTAACAATGGTAATTTAAAGATAAAGAACTCACAAAATGTTGAAACAATAATATTTAACTCTGATGGTTCATCATCATTTTTAAATGAAACTGATGCTACAAATGTTAGTACTGCATCTGTTTTATTTAAAGGTGGAGTTGGTATTGCTAAGAACATGAAAGTTGGTGAAAATATATCATCAAAATCATTAACAACTACTAATGCTATAACTGCCGGAAATGGATTAACTGTTACTACTGGAATTACAACATTAAGTGATACTACTGTCTCAACAAGTACAAGTACAGGAGCTTTAGTTGTTTCTGGAGGAGCTGGTATTGCTGGAGCTGTTAATATTGGAGGGGTTTCTAAAATTACTGATACTACTGCATCAACAAGTACAAGTAGTGGTGCATTAGTTGTTTCTGGAGGTGCTGGTATTACTGGAGCTGTTAATATTGGAGGTGCTTCTAAAATTACTGATACTACTACATCAACAAGCACAAGTACTGGTGCTTTTGTTGTTTCCGGTGGCGCTGGTATTGCTGGAGCTGTTAATATTGGAGGTGCTTCTAAAATTACTGATACTACTGAATCAACAAGTGCTTCCACTGGTTCTTTAGTCGTATCAGGTGGTGTTGGTATTGGAGGAGCTGTTAATATTACAGGTGCTTCTAAAATTACTGATACTACTGTATCATCAAGTACAAGTACTGGTTCTTTAGTAGTATCTGGTGGTGTTGGTATTGGAGGAGCTGTTAATATTACAGGTGCTTCTAAAATT
>RGEC01000039.1 GCA_009918425.1 Bacteroidota bacterium | reverse complement strand
TACTGTTTCATTATTTCAGGGCTTCAAAGAAAACCAATTCCTGCTCTTCTGCCATTATATCGGGATGAAAAATCTTTGCCAGATCATGCAAAGCCAAATCTGGTCTTACTACGGCATAATCCCACCAAGCATTACCACCTTCCGTATTTTGGGTCTTTGTGGCGTTAAAAACGCCACCATTTTTGGTGGCACTGAATTGAATCAGCCTTTTGTCTGTCTGCTGCAGACAGGCTATATCCCTACAGCCACCGGGATTGATCCAGAAATCGGAATCTTTGGCTTTTTGGTAAACTTTTTCTATATCCTGCGATATTTTGCCTGTTCCACCCATATTCTTCCAAATGTAATCTGCACCTGCATCCGAAAGAAGCACAGCCATATAACTTTCCCCTGCTGGTACATCCCAGTTGCCACTGTAGGGGGCATTGCAGAACACTGTAGGTTTATCCTGGTTTGCTGATTTTACTTGTGCTGCTATGTTCTCGTAATGCTCTTTCACCATACTGAAAAAGGATTCTGCTTCGGTTGGTTTTCCTAAAATCCAACCCAATACCTTTAGCCATTCAGCCCTGCCCAGTGGATGGTTTTCCAGATAATTCTGAAGAAATATAACGGGTATTCCGCTTTGCGCAATGGTGTTCCATTCCTCCTTGCCCTTGTTATCGATGTAATAAGTTAAAACCAAATCTGGCTTGGTGTTTAGCAATTTTTCTCTGTCGAGGGATATGCCCTTTGCGGCCTGAATTGTTTTGTTTTCGGCAAACCATTTTCTGCAACCGGGTCCTGTGTGATATTGTATATTATCCGTGCAGCATATCCGGGTTTCGGTTTCCAAGACATCCATCATACCTGAAAATACTGCAGTCATGCAGGCTACACGGTTTCTTTTTTTAAGTTGGAAACAGCCTTCGGGTACATTTTTGTTTCCCCAATAAAAAATCTGCATCCATTGTGAAGTGTCTTCGGGATTTTTGAGAGCAATAAAAGAATCCTTTCCATCGGTGCCCAGCAGAAAAAGCCGACTGTATTCAGGTTGCTGCCATTGCACACCCGATGGAAGTGTATGTGTCTTGTTATTGCGGCAAGCAGAAAATGTTAGCGGCAATACTACTATGGGCAGTATCCTAATTAGAAAACTCAAGGGTTGCAAAGAAACGAACCTTCCCCAGTATTTGTTTGGTATCTAACCAAACATGGTGTACGGATGATTTCCGTACGCTGTCCGGCCTTGATGTTAGCCCTTTTTATCATGCGACCTGCCATATCGTAAAATTCCCATGTACCTGTTTCAAGTGGAAACAAGAAGGTTTTATTGCCCTCGGTTTGTAGCTGATAAGTTTTGATTTGTGAAACCTTACTAATCCCTGTATTGGGGCTGCATATCACGGCAGAAGCCCAATTGGCGGTCATGGTATCCATTAGGGCGGGATTGTCCACATCATGAACATTGCCGCTAATTATTCGATTTCGCATAGAAATGCCTGAATATCCGAGGGCTTTTAATCTCCTGCTGATGATGGTGCTTCCATAAAGCAAGGGCCAGTTATCAGAGATGCCGAGTCCAAGGCCATAAAAGGGTCTGTTAATACCTGCGGGAACCACGGGATCGCCAAGCTGATGATAATTAAATACGGCAGGTTTAGAAGTTTCCAGAACAGCAGTATCTGCCACGGCTCCGAAATAATTAAGTACACCGCGTACTTGTGTATTGTGGCCGTTGAGATTCAGTGTGCCATCTATGCTGCCGAGGGAAGGTCTTTTGTAATTAATTCCCTGATACACTACACTGTTTATTGAATCGCATGAAGCGGGTCTGAACTTATTGTCATTCACAAAAGCTACGTTGAGGCTTGTAATGGCTCCTGCGCTGAATCCGCCTATAAAAAAGTTCAATATATCCGAACTGTCTTTGCTATTGCGCCCTTTTAGGTATCTGACAGCCCCTTTTATATCTTGCATAGCCCGGTAGGCCGCACGTTCCGGCTCTGCTTTGTCAAGGGCCCACGGGTATTGATCAGGAATTACAGGGCGGAAAAAGCCCAGACGGTAGGATGCGGTTGCCGCTACATACCCGCGCTGTGCAAACGATTTGGCCTGGTTGGTAACATCCTTGTAATTGCCACCGCTGAATCCGCCCCCATGAATAAAAAGCATTATGGGTCTGAGGGTGTTGTTATCGCCCACCGGTTTATAAATGTCGATGAACAATGTATCCATTTGGTTTCCAAAGGCTTTTGAAACGCCATAAACGGTTCTCAGTTCCTGGCGAATGCTATATTTTTTTTGGGTGTAATCACAAGGCTGTGCAATGGCTGAAAATGCTGTTGCAACTGCGGATAATAAGAAAAGAAGCCTTTTCATAAAACGAAGATAGCAAAAAAATGGACATCCCTAAAAATCGTGCACACAGCAATTGCCACAACCCCATATATTTGTGGTGACTGATGCAAAAGTTGTTCAAATACCGCTATATACTGCTGTTTGCCTTTTTTGGGTTGTGGATGCTGTTTTTTGACAGTAACAATGTATTCTACAGATTTTCGATAGCCTCCGAGGTGTCAGATCTTGAAGATTCCAAAGTGCTATTTGAAAAAGAAATTGTGGATTTGAGAAGACAACGCACTGAATTGCTCAGCAATCAGACCAATCTGGAAAAATTTGCCAGAGAAAGATATATGATGAAGAAAGACAATGAGGATTTATTTGTCATCATTAACGATACTTTGGTAGAAGACTAAATGCATGGCGTCTTTGTTTATAAAACCTAAAAATTTGTGCATTTCTATTCACGCAATTTGAATACGTTTGCACCCAACATCAGAAAGAATATACTTTTATGAAGTTTATAGCACCCAGTAACGAACTCCTTCAGCATTTGCTGACCGTAAATGGCGCCATTATTTCCAAGCCCATAATACCTATCCTGGAGAATTTCCTTTTTGACATTAAAGGCAATACCCTCACAATTTTCAGTACTGACCTGGATACCAGCATGACCACCAGCATGCAGGTAGAGTCTAAAGAAGATGTGCGGGTAGCGGTTCCCAGTAAAATGGTCATTGATATTCTGCGTTCATTGCCAGATCAGCCAGTAACCTTCAGCATTGAAGAACCCAGCTATGGCATTGAGGTTGTGAATAACAACGGCAGATACAAAATGGCAGGCCTCAACGGATCAGATTTTCCAGCTTTGCCGGAAAAATCAGGGGAAGGCAGCTTTACGGTTCCCGCCAATATTCTCCTCCGCGCAATCAGCAAAACACTGTTTGCTACCGGCAATGATGAACTTCGCCTGAACCTTACGGGTCTTTTCGTGGAAATGAAGGAAGATAGTGTGAACTTTGTTGCTACCGACGCAAACAAACTGGTTCGCTTTACGAGGAAAGATCTGAAGACAGGTTCGGACCAGAATTTTATCATTCCCAAAAAGCCGCTGAATTTGCTGAAAACAGCACTCCCCAATGATGATACCCCCGTAGTGGTGGATTACAACCGCAGCAATGTATTCTTTACTTTTGGCACTACGCAGCTGATTGCCCGTCTTTTGGATGAGAAATACCCCGACTATAACGCGGTTATACCTACCGAAAACCCCAATTCTCTGACCATTTCAAGGAGTGATTTCCTCAGCTCTATCAACCGTATCAGCATTTTTGCCAGCAAAACCACACACCAGATCCGCCTCAAGATTACCGGCAGCGAACTGCAAATCAGTGCAGAGGATTTGGAAATGGCCAACGAAGCGCAGGAAAAAATCAACTGCGAATACGATGGTGAGGACATGGAAATCGGTTTCAATGCCCGATTCCTGAAAGATATGCTGGCAACCATAGATGGGGAGCAGGTAGTACTTAAGCTCTCTGCACCCAACCGTGCGGGTTTACTGGTTCCCACGGAAAATGAGAAGGATGAAGATATCACCATGCTCATTATGCCGATGATGCTGAATAACTATTAAGGATTTCTTCGCCCTTTTCGGGTGTGTGTCTGTAGTATTCTGCTGCTTTCAGTTTTTGCAGTTTGTGTTTTTCTCGTTCCCCAGATTTTTTCTCTGTGTGCTTTAGGGATTCCTTCTGTGCTGCAAACGGGCAGTGGATAATCCACGCCCGGCATAAAATGAAATTCTATCTGCTCAAGTGCATTGGCCTCCCACGGTTTGTGACGGAGGTGAAGGGGCAAATGGGCAAGTTCAGGGCACCATTTTGAGATAAAAAGGCCTTCGGGATCATGATCCAGGCTTTGTTTTATGGGATTGTACATGCGAACCGTGTTTATGCCCGTGGTTCCGGCTTGCATTTGAAACTGCGGATAGTGGATTCCGGGCTCATAATCCAGAAACAGCTGTGCAATATGTGTTTTGCCTTTCCGCCAGTCGGCGCCGAGGTGGTGGCACAAAAACGAAACCAGCATGGCCCGCATTCGGAAGTTAATCCAACCGGTTTGTTGCAGGCAGCGCATGTTGGCATCTACCATGGGGAAACCCGTTTTACCCAGCTTCCAGGCTTCTATGGCTTGCTCATCATTATTCCATTGCAGGGAATCGAAGCCACGGTTGATGTTTTCATATTCATAACGGCATTCCTGCTCAAATTTCTGAATGAAGTGGCAATGCCATCGCAGCCGTTCGCGAAACGATGCAAATGCACGCTTGTGAATTTTGGCGTTTTCTGCGGTATACGCCACTTGATATGCCTGCCGCACGCTCATATTTCCCCATGCAAGGTATGGCGAAAGTCGGCTGCAGGATAGCCTGCTTTCAGCGGGTTTTGAAATATGGCGGTTATAGTGTTGGCCACGTGTTTCAATGAATGTTTGCAGATATTGCCAGGCATGGGTTTCGCCGCCGGGTTGCATATTGTTATTCCATGGAGCCTGCAGATTATGTGTTTCAGGGGTGGCAGGTAATGGCAAGTCAATATTTATGGCCAATTTCGGTGAAAATTGATTTTCAATCACCGGGGCATGCATATGCCCAAACCACTGTTTATCCCACCCATCGCGGTTTTGAATGCCCCGCAGTATACCGTCGCGTTGAAATTCCTGCCATAGAATATTGTGTTTTTTAAAGAGCTGTGCAACATCTTTATCACGCTGCCAGGTTTGCAGCACCCCGCTTTCGCGGTAACTAAAAACATGATTGATGTTGAATGTGCCTGATAAGTGTTCAAATACTGCAACGGCGTTTTCGCAGTATACATGCACCCTCATGTTGGCTTTGGCAAGCCTGCGGTTCATATCCTCCAGCGATTGCAACTGAAAAGTTATGTGCCTTCCGCTGCAGTCAGGACGAGCTGTAAGGGCAGGTTCAAAAAGAAACAATATCAAATACGGAAGTCCGGCATCTTCTGCAGCGGCCAGTGGCGCGTGGTCGGATGTGCGCAGGTCGCGTTTTAGCCAAACAACGTTGATAGTGGGTTTCATACCTCCAGGCTTTTGAGGAACTTTTCAGCAGCATGAAAATGTAGTTGTCGCTTTTCCGCATCCATGTTGTCAAGTGTCTTCAGCAGCATGCCGATTCTTGGGTTTTGACTAAACAAGCCGTCCCAGATTTTCTCCCACTGCCCATCGCCTTTGTAGTCCGACATCTTAAGCAGATAATTGCTGCCGCTGATATAAGGTTTGGAGCACATTCTCCCACCATCAGCAAACTGGCTCATGCCATATACGTTGGGTACCATTACCCAGTCATATGCATCAATGTACATTTCCATAAACCAACGGTACACTTCATCGGGGTCAAATTCACAAAGGAGCATAAAATTGCCCAGTACCATCAGTCTTTCAATATGATGGTTGTAGCCGGTTATGCGCAGTTTTTTGATGCAATCGTCTATGGGCAGGATGCCTGTTGTACCACTGTAAAAAGATTCCGGTATTTTTCGGGTAAAACCCCAGAAATTTCGGTTTCGTTGTTCGGTGCCGCAGTTCAGATAAAACAGTCGTATAAACTCCCGCCAGCCGATGATTTGTCTTATGAAGCCTTCCAGTGAAGCCAGCGGTATGGGATAATTGTCTGCATGATCTTGGGCAACGTCTATAATTCGTTTAGGCGTGAGCAACCCTATATTAAGGATGGGCGTGAGTATGGAATGGTGCAACCAGTGCTGGTTTTTTACCAGGGCATCTTCATACGGCCCAAAATCGTGAAAGCGGTGAAAAAGAAAATCCTGCAGCCATTTTTCAGCATCTGCATGGCTGACGGGATATATGAAGTTGTCAGTCAAATCGCCCGGATTATCAGGAAAGTGTTTGTTAATAAAGCCAATGGCTTCTCTGCTAAAGGCATTTTCTTCCGGAAACCAAACTTTCGGCGGAGTATGATCTTTCGGATAACGTTTACGGTTATCGGTATCAAAGGTCCATTGTCCTCCTGCCGGTTTGCCATTTGCCATAAGGATATCGCGTTGTTTGCGCTGGCTGATATAAAAATCAGTTTGCACAATGCTTCCATCCTTGCGAATAGGTAAGGGCGTATCCCGGTGGTTTAGAAAATTGGGATTCTCCAGTATTTGGATTTCGATATCGACTTTTTTGCCGGCAGACAGCAACCTTCCTTCAAGCCAGTTATCTGTTGGGTCGTAGCAAATTATCTTATTTATACCGGAGATCGAAAGGGATACCATGAGCTTCCGAATATCTGATTCCGGTTCCAGACACGATATATATTGGCATTGAACGTTGTTTTGGGTCAGGTACTGCAGATAATACTGCATGCTGCCGCGGTGCAGGGCCAGTTTTTGTTTGTGAAATTTGTATTGACGAAAAAAAAGGTATTCTTCAATCAGAAAAACCTTTCCTACCTTTTTAAGATGTTCAATTTCTTTAAAAAGTTGATGGGGGAATATTAGGAAGGCTTTCACATGATTAGAACAATCAACTGTGATGCGTAGTTTTTGAACAGCCGTAATTTAATTTTCTGTTTATCCTTCAAAAACCTTGCTGCCTATGCGTACCATTGTGCTGCCACATGCAATAGCAATAGGATAATCGCTGCTCATACCGATGCTGAGTTCCTTGAAAGCCTCATTATGTTGCATTGCCCCGGATTTTAATTCTTGAAACAAATTTGCCACTGTGGTAAATTCTCTTTTTATCTGTGCTGCATCTGTAGTATTACTTCCCATCGCCATAAGTCCGCATACGCGAACATTTTGCAGTTGACTGAAATCTGGATTCTCGAGTAACGCTTTTGCTTCCTTCGGTTCCAGGCCAAATTTAGTTTCTTCCTGTGCTACGTACACCTGAAGCAGGATATCCTGCACTTTATTAATTTTTGCTGCCTGTTTGTCTATCTCTTGTATAATTTTAAGGCTGTCTGCACTGTGTATGAGCTTCACAAACGGCACCACATATTTTACTTTGTTGGTTTGTAAGTGACCAATCAGATGCCATTCAATGTCTTTCGGCAGTGCATCGTAACGCTCCAGCAATGCTTGCACCCTGTTCTCTGCAAACGCTCGCTGACCGGCAATGTAAACAGCTTGAATTTCAGCCATAGTGCGGTATTTGCTAACCACAATCAGTCGGGTGTTTGTTCCCAGTTCATTTTTTATATCCTCCAATCTTGCAGCTATAGCATTCATTTTTCGTAATTTTGTCGTATCTGTGATATTTCGCAAAATTACCATAGCCTGCCTGTTCGTTGTTGCCGCCTGCGCAAAAAAAGTACCTGTTGCCAAAGAAAAGATGGTGGATGTGATGACAGATGTTATGCTCATGGAGTCTGCGAATGCCATTGATTATAACAATGGCTTACTTCCGGATAGTCTATGGGAAAAGGATTATGCGGTTGTTTTTAAGAAAAATAATATATCAAAAGAGGAATTTAAAGATGCGGTTGCCTATTATCAGGAGCACCCCGATCAGTTTTCCGGCATTATGGAAAAGGTGATTACACGTTTGCAGAAAATGCAACTCAATCGTCAAAACGAAGGCTCTTGATTTATCCTGCGGAATTTGAGATCACTATTGGCTTTGATCGCATACGCGAAGCCCTTCAAAGCCGCTGTCGCTTTGCAACTTAACCGACTATCCTTTGTTGTATTCTTTGCTTAGTGAAGACGAAGGTTTGCAAACAGTAACCCGATCTATAGTAGCCGTTATTACCGATAAAGGGCAGTTGAAATCTAATGCCTCAGCGCCCTTTGCCAAGTTGAGTCTTGATATAGAGCGGATAGAAAAGGAAGTTCGTAATCAGATTAAACATATTTTCAAACAATGGCGCGATGCCGGCTATACAGCCGATGCAGAACTTACCGTGCGCGAAGAGCGCATTGTTATTCCGGTGAAGTCAGAGCACAAGCGAAGGGTTAATGGTTTTGTTAAGGATGTGAGTGCCACCGGTCAGGTGTTATTTGTGGAGCCGGTAGAAAGTCTGGAATTAAATAATCGACTCAAGGAACTCTATGCCGACCGACGCAGGGAGCGCGAGCGAATATTGCTGAAAGTAACGGATGCCTTAAGGCCCTATAAGGGAGTTGTGGAATTGGCCATGTCATCTTTGGTAGAAATGGATGTGCTTGCCGCAAGGGGAGCATACGCTGCGGCTATTGGTGCGCAGCGCCCACGGCTGATCGGGGATGCGGTACTGTCGCTGAAAAATGCTGTTAATCCATTGTTGAAAACCACAAATGTGGTTCCCTTAGATCTGCAACTTACCCATGAAAACCGCTTTCTGGTTATTTCCGGACCCAATGCCGGTGGAAAAAGTGTGGCCCTGAAAACGGCATTTCTGTTGCAATATATGGTACAGCACGGCTTATTTATTCCCGCTTCTCCCGACAGTGAGTGTGGCGTATTTAATGGCATGATGATGGATTGCGGAGACGGGCAGAGCATGGAAGCCGGACTTAGTACATTCAGTGCGCACCTTAAGCACCTGAAAGCCATGACGGATGCGGCGAAACCAGGAATATTACTGGGTGTGGATGAAATTGGGGATGGAACCGACCCCCGTTTTGGAGGACCTATCGCAAGGGTAATTCTGGATCAATTGCTGAAAAAGGGAGCAAGTGGCATTATAACAACCCATTTCAGCAGTGTGAAAGAGTGGGCCGGACAAACACCGGGTGTGCAAAACGCAGGTATGGCCTACGATTTGGAACATTTGCAGCCATTATATCGCATGGTGCCCGGTAAACCCGGAAGTTCATTTGCATTGCAACTGCTGAAAAAAACAGGTTTTTCAGACAGTATTATTCATCAGATTGAAGGACTGGGAGGTGAGGAGAGTCGCAAAACTGAGCATCTTTTGGTGGAATTGGAGCAGCAACAAGCCAAATTACAGCAGCTTTTGACCGAAAATGAGCAAAAAGAAAGGCATTTGCAACTGCTTTTGGAAGAGTATCATTCCCTTAAGCAAAAAATTGAATCCAGACGCAGGGAAATGCTTGAACAGGCCAAAATAAAAGCAGGCAGGATGCTGGATGAGGCTAATAAACAGATTGAAATGACCATTAGGGTCATCCGCGAGCATAAGGCAGATAAAGTAAAGACACAGGAAGTTCGCGGAAAACTCCATCGTTTTCGGGAACAAATAAAGACTGAATCTGTGCAGGAGGAAAAGCCTGTAAAACCTCCGGCACCAGTGAAATGGCTACCCGGCATGCCGGTCAAAAGCCTGCAGAATGGTGCCGTAGGCGAAGTGCTGGAAGTGAAAAAAGATAGACTAAAAGTGGCGCTGGGACTGGTGCAGGTGTGGCTGCCTTTGAATGAGGTGGAGCCGGCTGAGAAGCAGATGGGCGGCAAACAATTCGTTAGTGCCAAAGGATTTAACTGGGTGGAGCGAAATGCAACCTTTA
This sequence comes from Bacteroidota bacterium, assembly GCA_009918425.1. GTDB lineage: Bacteria > Bacteroidota > Bacteroidia > NS11-12g > UBA955 > RGEC01. Next base: position 3,538 of record RGEC01000039.1, on the reverse strand, counting down.
ATACGCAACTTGATTTGCGGGGAGAAAGGGAAGAAGATGCCCTTAAAAAAGTGGCAGTATGGTTGGATGAAGCCTATGCATTGGGTCAGTTTAACCTAAAGGTAATTCACGGAAGGGGCGATGGTATTTTACGTAAATCATTAAGGCTGTATTTGAAAACCGTGAATTATGTGCGTAGTTACCACAGTGATAGGGAGGGACAAGGGGGAGATGGAAACACTATTATTGAGTTGATTTAAAAAAACCCGTGAAGATTCACGGGTTTTTTTTCATTTAAGACAGGAAATTATTAATCAATACTGCAAATCAACAGGGACGACTTCTTCTGTTTCTATCGCAGGTGCAGATGTTGAATCAACTTGAACAGCAGGCATAGAGTTTACCTCCTCAGAACTTGTATTTGTGCTGTCCTGAATCTGTTGATTGTAGCTTGACTCGGGTTTTGTGCTACATTCGGTCTTGCATGGTTTATGCAATCCTAAGTCCCAGTTCATAGGATTCCAATTTGAGGGTGAGTCGAGATAAAAAAGAGTTGCAAAAGCCAAAACACTAAGAATACCCAGCCCCATCAAGGGTTGATTCGGGTTAGAAGATTTGGCATTTTCAATTTCATCCATAACCATCCAACTACTCGATTTATCTTTTTGCATATAAATTTCATTGTTAACCCGTGCAAACAGAACCAGCGCAAAGGCGAAAGCAAAAGCCATCAAAAGGCTATACCAGGCAGTTGCTAAAAAATGACCTAATAGCGAAGAAATATTGCGGTTAGACTGCATGGTGTTAAGGCGCGCTCGCATAGATTTGATATGCTCATTTACCATTTTTGATCTGGTATACTGCGAGTCTAAGCTTGATTTCACTTTTGTAGCTGATGCAATCGTTGATGTATAGTAGTCACGTTGCTTTTGACAGTCGTCTCGTGTATCTGGAGTTTGAGTAGTTACAGCAGTAGTATCGTTTGTAGCAGGTGTGTTCTGCTGATTGGGTGCTATGCCTGAGTCAACTACACATACCTTGCCCAATTGGGCATTAAGGTCGTCTATATATTTCTGTTGGTTATCAACATTTGATTTAGCCTCCTTAGCACTTTCGTTCGATGACATAATCTCATTTGCAAATGCCTGGGTGTCAACTGCAATTTTTTCATAGGATCGAATATTGATTCTCTCTTTCTGTTGCTTACTGTATGAGTTAAACAGATAAATGGCAGCGCCCGCAGGTGCAGCTCCAATTGAATCAGAGTTGCTTCCATAAAAATCTCTCAGATATTTGTTGTTTGTATTTAATACCTCAAGTTGAGATTTTAAGTCAATGAGTTTTTGATCTGCTGCGATTAGCTTTTTCAGTGAATCATCGTTGATTTTGCGGAAGTCCTGCCAAGCATCATAGGTGGGGATTGAGTCTTTTGCAAGGGATGCTTGTACGTCTTTAATCCTATTTTCATAAACATTGTCTGTGACTTTTGCCCCTGTAAAAGCAAATCCTTTACTGAGGTAATAGGGAATAATTGTAAGTAAGATGGCAGGAATCAGCATAGCTGGAAGTGCTATCAGATAGCGAGTGCCTTTGTGATAAATGTGATTACCAAATGCCGCGGGAAACCCTTTATAGTCACCTTGATAATCTCTGCTGAAAGAAGGAAGTGCACTTAATGTGAATACGAAAAGAAGTGCAGCAAGAATTAAGAATGCAGATCCAATCAGGGTTCCTCCTATAAACAATGAAGAGAGTGTGTACGCAAAACTACCACGAGATCCAAGATTAATGAGAAGCCACATGCCCCCTGCTATTACTAGTATAAAAGCCATTACAAAGAGAGCATGTCTTGTATAGCGTTGTCTAAATTCTTTGCTGTCCATCTTTGACTTGGAAGATGCCAAGGCTATCTGTCCCGCAGTCCAGCCAATAGGCAGTAGCGAAATCAGGGTAAAGAAATTCTCAAGTATGGCAGAGGTTTGATAGTGTTCGGTTAGGAATCTCCCTGTGAATGCAATTAAGCAAGCATAAAAAAGACCTTTCAGTGCCATTATGAACTGTGATTTATCCAAAGACGGCATAATCTGGCTAAAAGATAATTTAATGAGATTCCATGGCCATACAATAAGATAATGCCACAATACTCTCAATAAAAGAAATAGTCCAGCAACAATAACCTGTTCATAAATCCACATAACACCCTTAACCACCCAGCCGAGGATTTCACCAATAAACCAAACAATGCTGTTTCCAATATTAAAAAGGAAGGCAAGTAAAGCTGTAAATGGGATGAGTATTACACCCCATCCGGTTTGTGTTTTGGTCAATCCAGTAATTTCTTTGATGTTAAATTCATTTTTGAGAGTTACCTTAAAGATAGCAGAATAAATCTTGCTAGCAAGGTAAAGGCTTAGCCCAAGCCCGATAATAGTAGTAATTGTTTCCATAGTATTGTTTGTTTTTGTGACAATTCTATAAATTCTTAATCGATAAAAAAAATAATGTTTTCTAAAAAAATGAAAATGTGGATAAGTTTACTTTTATTCTAGAAGGTTTAAATTCAATGATTTCAACCACCTTGCAACCTGCTTTAATTATATTTGCCATGCTATGGCAATAATTATTGACGGACGTGTGGTTTCGGCAAGTATTCGAGAATCGCTTTCCCGGGAAGTACAAACACTTGTTTCACAAGGCCTGAGGCCACCCCACCTCGTGGCAATTCTGGTTGGGAATGACGGAGGTAGCCAAACCTATGTTGGTGCTAAGGAAAAAGCATGTCATGAAGTAGGCTTTTTAGGTACTGTTATCCGTTATCCGGAAACGGTTACTGAACAGGAATTGCTGGCAAAAGTTCATGAGATTAACCACAATGACCAGATAGATGGTTTGATTGTGCAGTTGCCTTTGCCGAAGCATATCAATGAAAACCGTGTGACGCTTGCCATTGCACCGGAAAAGGATGTAGATGGATTCCACGATGTAAATATGGGCAGGCTTACCAAAGGTGCTGACGGCATAAAGCCAGCTACGCCTTATGGTATTACACTCATGTTAAAGCACTACGGAATTCCTACCGAAGGAAAACATGTGGTAGTAATTGGTCGCAGCAATATTGTAGGCAGACCCATGAGTATTTTACTTTCCAATCCCGGCGAAACCGGCAATGCAACGGTTACCGTTTGTCACAGCCGCACCCCAAACCTTACCTGGTTTACCAAAAATGCGGATATTATTGTTGCGGCGCTGGGCAAGCCCGGTTTTCTGACAGGTGATATGGTAAAAGACGGTTGCGTGGTAATCGATGTGGGGACAACCCGCGTGGACGATCCCACCAAAAAAGCCGGTTGGCGCTTGTGCGGTGACGTGGATTTTGCTACAGTAGAGCCCAAGGCTTCCGCCATTACTCCTGTTCCGGGTGGTGTGGGTCCCATGACCATCGCCGGACTGCTAGTCAATACACTTAAAGCCAGAAAAGCAGGTCTTGCAGCCCAAACAGCCTGATTATATTAACGCACTTCCCGTGATGGAGCAGTTTTACACCATTCAGGGGGAAGGG
>RGEC01000380.1 GCA_009918425.1 Bacteroidota bacterium | reverse complement strand
CATGGACTCAAATAACAAGTGCTGGTGCGAGAGATTGGGTTTCTGTATCAATATCTTCATTGGGAGATATTCAAACAGCTGTTGTTAATAATGGTTATATATATGTATCATATGATTATGGAACTACTTGGGCTCAAACAGCTTCATCATTATTATGGAGTTGTGTTTCAATATCAGGTTCAGGATTATATCAATCAGCATGTACTAATACAGGTTATATTTATATATCAACTGATTATGGTACAACATGGACCCAAACAGCTTCTTCACAAGCTTGGACAAGTATTGCAATTTCTACATCGGGACAATATCAAAGTGCGTTAGTTGATAATTCTAATTTATTATATTATTCAGTTGCTAATAATATTGGACCTACTGGTGATACTGGTCCTACAGGATGGACTGGACCTACTGGTAATACTGGACCTACGGGATGGACTGGTCCAACTGGTCCTACAGGTGCTACTGGTGCTACTGGTAATACTGGAGCTACAGGTAATACAGGACCAACTGGTACTACCGGACCTACCGGCCCTATCGGTCCTCAAGGATTTATAGGTGAATCAACATGGGCTAATTTTGGTATTACTTGGTCTACATCAACATTACCAGATACTCTTAATTGGACTTCTATAGCAATGTCTGACACAGGTAAGTATCAATCTGCTGTTTCATCATCACTAAATGGAAATGTTTATTTATCTAATGATTTTGGTCTTAATTGGACTTCTATAAATGTTAGTCCTAGTGCGTTTGCTTCATATTCAATTTCTATGTCAGGTTCAGGAAAACATCAAGTTGTTATATTTTGTGGTACTACAAATACTAACTGTGTATATACTTCTTCTGATTATGGTGCTTCTTGGACTGCTAGAACTGTAATAATTAATTTATTTCCATCACCAAATTTTAACTTTACATCATCGTCAGTATCATCATCAGGACAATATATGAGTATTGGTGGTGATAATACTATTGTAGCATCTCTTTATAATTCATATGATTTTGGAGTTACATGGATAGAAAATTCAACTTTTGGAATATCAAATATAGATTCAATATCAATTAGTGCATCTGGACAATATCAAACATTAGTTCAAACAGGAGGAAATATTTTTATATCAAATAATTATGGTAATACATGGACTCAAATAACAAG
>RGEC01000379.1 GCA_009918425.1 Bacteroidota bacterium | reverse complement strand
ATGGGTTATCAGTGCCTGGGCAATGGACGATACAAGCTGGTTATAAAATTTTACCGTGATTGTCGTGGTGCATCTGCTCCGCCCAGTTGGAGTATTTTGTCCTGGTATGCCGGAAATAATGGTGGTATGGGAACAAGCAGAACCACATTGTCACTTACACGCACAGGAATCAGGGATATTACGCCTCGTTGTTCTACCTCCAACAGCCCCTGTAATCCGCAAAATACCAGTTACACAGGTGAAGGGGTTGAAGAACATACCTATGAAACAACTATCGATATTAGTAAAGCGCCATTCTCTACTTCAGGGTTGGGTTCAACTTATTGTGAACTAAACATTGCATATAACCAATGCTGCAGAAACGCAGCCATCACCACCGGTGCTACCTGGGCTGATTTCTGGACTACAGCAACTATAAATGTATGCAACCTGAATAAAAGTAAAAACAAATGCAATACCACGCCGGTATTTACCAATGTGCCTATTGCCTATGCCTGTTGTAATCAGACGTATTATTTCAACAACGGTGCTCTGGATACAGTTGATTATGACTCACTTTCCTATAAGATGGTTCCTGCTTTGGCAGGTGTGCCAAGCACATCGGTGCCTTATTCCAGTCCCTTTTCTTTTAAATACCCTGTAACTCCCTATTGCATCCCCCCCGGAAAGGTAGATTGTGTTCCCAATACCAGTACCAAACCTCCCCGCGGTTTTTGGCTGGATACGAGCTCCGGTGATTTGGTTTTTACCCCCACCAAATGCGATGAAGTGGCTGTATTGGTTCTGGAAGTTACAGAGTGGAGAAGGGATACAGCCAAAAAATGGGTTTGGGTAGGCAAAACACGGCGCGATATGCAGGTGGTGGTCAAGGATGACTGTGGTTATAATAAGGCTCCTACTATTGAAGGGCCAACCACCAACAAGGTTTGCGAGGGTGATAAAATATGTTTTAAAATTGATGGTAAAGACGAAACTTTTGTTCCAAATCAAACCATTCCCGATACCGTTCAGTTAAAATGGAATCGCGGTATTCCGGGCGCAACCTTTACCATTCTAAACCCTAAAGACAGGGAAAAGACCGCCGAGTTCTGCTGGCAAACCAAGGTGGGTCAGGCCAGCGACGTTTCGTATTCATTTACCGTTACCGCTACCGATGACCAT
>RGEC01000378.1 GCA_009918425.1 Bacteroidota bacterium | reverse complement strand
GTTGCAAATCCTTTTAAAGTAGTTCCCTGGGGTACTTTCACGATTTTACGAAAGCTATAAGCGCGTTGCCAATGAAAATCCCAGCGGGGTATATCCACGAAGCGGAGCGTGTCATTGGCTGTTGTTACACCCATTGCTTTTATGGAAGTGCCCAGTAGATGCATGTGGGGAGCAACAGTGAATACTGAAATACTCACAGGTATATCGTATTTGTTATTGAAAGACTTTATCTGATTGGCAGGAAGATACAGCGGACCATTCAACAGGGAAGCTGCACTGTGATTTAATGCCGGCGCTATGGCAATCTGTCTTTGCGAAATTTCTGTTGTTTTTAGGATAACTCGTGTGCTGTCAACAATGTTGTTAACACCACCCGGATAATGTATTTGCAATACGATATTCCCGTTTTTGGGTATTTTCATTCCAAAACCTGTGGGAAAATAGTAGGGCTCAGCACCTGGAACCCATAGCCCAATGAGCTGAGAAGAATTGCTCCCAGTGCCTCCAAATGCAATGTAGCCAGGTTTTGGGTCTGCTGCATCCAGTTGCAGGGGTTTAGCGCTGGTGTCATGGAAAATGAGTGCATGGTGCACCACACGCAGGTTGCCGGGAATAACTTCGATAGCGGTGAGGAACTGATCCTGGGTAAACCCTGTGGGCAATACAAAACAACGGTATTCGTCTGAGGTGGTTTTTACCGTATAATCGGGCATTTTGAGGTTTCGGGTAGGGTTGGTAATTGCGCCGCCTTTTTTCAAAACAGGCTTCACAGGCGCCTTTGTTGTATCTCCTTTGGGCATGCCGCCATCTACCCAGGCCGCAATGGCGCCAATTTCTTCATTGCTCAGTACACGTTCATGCGCATAGCGCTGGTATTGCAAATCGGCAGGCCATGGTGGCATTGTACGATTTGCAGTTGCACTTTTTATACCGCCTGCATAGGCTACGGCTTTTTCATATCCCACCAGCGAAAACGGAGCAATGCCACCGTCAATGTGGCAGTTGGTGCAGTTGTTGAATAAAATGGGTGCAATGTGTTCGCTCCAGTTGGGCGTTTGGGCAAATGCCATTGTTGAAACGATGAACGATGAAAGGAGTAACAGTTTTTTCATTGGGTTTAAGACGTGATTCGTGTCTTTTGGTTTAATACAAACTTACCATTTTTTTT
>RGEC01000377.1 GCA_009918425.1 Bacteroidota bacterium | reverse complement strand
TTAAATCATCATAGGGAATATCGGCGTTATCCACTTCGGCTTCAGGTTCAGCAGTAGTTTTTGCGCCAGATTGAGTATGACGACCCAAGTACGAACCCGTCAATTGGTCGGCGGTAGACATGGTATTGTAATGGGAAGCCGGGATTTCATCAGGGTTAAGGCCCAAAGTCGGGTTCAAATAATAAGAGTATTGGGGTCGAGATACACTGGTCTCTGCACACATGCGGTACATGGGGTCCATACCCATGGTTTCACGAAAATTGGTGGAGAGAGCAGAGGGGCGTCCATAAATATCAAAACTAGATGTAGAATTTACGATATTGGTAGTATTTTGACGAGTCATGCCAAGTTGGGCAGCGTTTCCGGAGACCACTTTGCTGGTAAGAGCGGCAATAAAGGATGGAGTGGACATCTGTGTTTTGATAAACACCACAGAGGGCGTACTGATGGCAGATGCCTTTACAAAGCCATTGGGCAATTCTGCCAGATTGACATTCCTATAGGAGCCTGCCGGCATCTGAATTTGGGCATGCTCATTATTTACGGTTTGCTTTACAAACAGCCAGGCGCCGCCAAAGCCGCAGGCAAGGGGCAACAGCACCGAAAATAGCAGGGTTGCAGGGATTCTTTTTTTCATGGTACAAAAATCAATAACAGGTTATTAAGCAAATAACAAAAAATGTGCCTGATGGATTTGGGATGTTTATCTTTGTATCTCATGCGTTTAACCGGATATTTTATTTTAATGTGTGTTGCAGGATTGCTTGCAAATTGCAACCGCGAATGCCGCAACCTGTCCAATACCCAATCAGGAGGCATTGTGAAAGCATACGAATTTGGGGATTGCTTTCTCTACACAAGTTTGGACAGCCAGGTAGTGATTGACGATACAGGCAAATGGACGGCATTTAAGCAGAAATACCTGAAATACTGCGACACCCAGAAACTGGAAAACATTGATTTTTCGCAGCATATGCTGGTGGGATATAAACTAAAGGTATATGCCTGCAATGTGGCCTTTCACCGCAAACTGATTATCGACGACAGTGCAAAAACCTACACCTACAGCATAGAAATGGAAACCTGCAAGGGCTGCAATTCGGAACTGACCAGCCCCAACTGGGTGATTATGCCGAAGCTGCCGGTGGGGTATACGATGTTGTTTAGGAA
>RGEC01000376.1 GCA_009918425.1 Bacteroidota bacterium | reverse complement strand
TCTAACCCTTGGATTGTTTGTTTATATTCCATCTCCGAACTTGACCAATATATGCTTTAACAATATGCTTCATGTGCATTTAATGGATGTTTATACTGGACCATTAACAACACTTCTAACATATTATGATAGCATTGAAGAATTGTACGATAGAATAACAAGTCTTGTTGTAAGTGATAAGTACGCAGTGTCTCCATCAGCTGCGGCTGAATAGTTGATGTTTTCACCTTTAGTTAACTGAAGGTTTGCAACAACTGGTCCTAGGTTGTATCCTATGTTAACAGACTGAATTTTTTCATCCTGAGTCTGTGCATCAGCAGTTGTTTTAGCGTAAACATAACCAACTGTTAGTTGATTGTTAACAGCATAAGATAAACCAGCAGATCTAGTTTTTGTATCTACTCCTGTAGAAGCGGTATTAACTGCATGCTCACCAGCAACTGTTAAGTTCATAGGGAGTGTATATTTTGCAGCAACCATTCTTCCTTTTATGTCAGAAGTTTTTGCAGCTTCACCTGGTGTTTCTGTATTTGTGCTATTATAAAACACAGCTGTGTCCAAGCCTTTAACGCCTAAGTCACCTCTAAAGCCAATTTCGTAACCAGAATTTCCAGCGCCTGTTTGAGATTTAACTGCTGTGTTAGTTATGTCATTCATTGCAGCGTTAGTTACTGAAGGAACAAATAAAGCAGATAAAGTTCCAACTGCAGTTTTTTGCATTACACCAATACCAAATGCACCGTATGGTGAATTATGTGTATCAATTGCTGCTGCCTGTTGTCCATTTATTCCATCTGCTAACTCAGTAAAATCGGCAAATCCTGAAATATTTGCCATACTAAAGTCAGAGTTTTGAATATGGTCAGCACTAATTGTAAAAGTAGTGTTGCCACTTATAAAATCAATATAAGTGTTTTCAGTATGAATACCTAATGCGCCAGTAGTATCTTGACCATCAAATTCAAGCGATGTTCCAGCAGCATAATCCATTCCATTACTTAGCTTGCCTTTATTAGCAATGTTTATTTGTGTCTCTTTAGCCCAACCATCAAAAGAGTTAGCTTTTGTAGCTCCACCTACAGCTTTATAAGCTATATTCAAGTTACCGCTAACAGTTGTTTGTGCATTAGCAACTGATGCTAAGCCTAAGCCAACTATAGCTGTTGTTAA
>RGEC01000375.1 GCA_009918425.1 Bacteroidota bacterium | reverse complement strand
ACCCACTGCCATAAGAGCAACATCCAGCGTGGTTTCGAATGCTGTGCCCATGCGATCTCGGTCTATGTGATTAAACACACCATAGACAAACAAGGCTGGCAATCTCAGGGTACTGCCTTTAGGTATGGGCTTATCTAAATACTGGGTAGCACTGGTAAATTGAATGTTTATCCAATCATAAGGATGATGGTACTCTCTCAGTACCTTTTGGGTAGATTTTTTAAATATTAAAAATACAATATCCCCTTTACTGTCAAACTTATAATCGATTCCATCACCCCAAAACTGAGGGTCAAAAATCACGTAACGCCCCTCCGCTACGCTCTTTACCAGATTTTCTTCCGCCGATTGGCGGTATTCAAATATCCATCGCGTGATGTCACCTATAAATCGGTTAAAGTTATCGCCATCCAAACCGCTGATATCTGCACAAAGCGCAGCGAGTAGATGCACCCTACCGTTTATAGCGGGGCCCGAGACCAGGGAATCCAGCAACATAGATCGTTCTGATTCCGGTGTTGTAAACAACAGTTTTAGTGCTATGCCTTCCGTTCCTCCATTTTCCAACCACCCTCGCCAGCTTACCACTGCCAGTCCTTCGGTGGCCAGTATTTTCAAGCTGTTAAGACGTTGCTGAAAAGTTAGTTTGGGATAATAATTATCCGGCAGTACAGCCAGCAGTTCGCACAATTCTGAATAGGTTTTAACCTCATCGAATGCGGCCTTAATATTGACCAAAACCCCTAAGTGCAGACGCAGGTAATTTTCATAGGTTTGTAACGAAGCGGTTTTAAAGGGAATGGTAGGGCTAAGTTCCGGCAGTGAAAATTTAGGACGGTATTTTTCTATAAACCGATTATAATTTCGGATATCATAGAACGGATATTCATCGCCATAATCATTGATAAGTCTCACAACACGCCTCACCAAATCCACATTGGTGCGATAGTTGGGGTTCAATTGAGCAGAGTCCCAAAACCGCTTAGCGTAAATGGTAAGCGATTTCTCATCAAAATATTCGTAGCATGAGTTTCCTACGCTATGACTGGAAAGCAAGCTACTGTCAGTCAGTTTAAATTCCCGAGGACAGGTATCTGTGGTTAAAGCGGAAAATCCGGTCTGATATACCCGCAACTGACAGGCTTGTATTTCTACACCGGCCACAACCTG
>RGEC01000374.1 GCA_009918425.1 Bacteroidota bacterium | reverse complement strand
ACGGGCTGTTCGAATATAATCCTGATAAAGCACATCAACCATGGTATTTCGGGTTAGCTGCACAAAAACGGCCAAAGGCCTTAAACCAAGCGCTACAGCAGGTAAAATCAGATTTTTCCACGCCAGATAGCGACCTTCGCCCATGGCATCAACCTCCCATAAACTTCCTGTCATTTCCAGTCCTGTATATTGTTTCCAGACAAATCCAAAGAGCCAGGCAATAATCATTGCACTAAAGAACGCTGGCAGTGAAATACCCGCTGCTGATATTGCCACAATGGTATTGTCGAATGCGGAACCTCTTTTAACTGCAGACAAAACACCGAGTGGAATACCCAGCAAAAGCGCGAGTAACAATGCAGACAATGCAAGAACCAGGGTGCCGGTAAAAGCATCTGCAATAATACCGGAAACCGCTTTTTTGCTTTGAAAACTGGTACGCAGGTACGGCGCCTTAAGCAGCATTGATCCGGATTGCAGCCTTACCAGTGCAATTCCACCTGTCTGTTTGGGTCTTTCACTGCCCGCACTGTACCAAGATAATGGAGAAAGATCATTAAAATAAAACACAAGCTGCTTCCACTTAGGTTGATCCAGGCCAAGGTCGCGGGCTATTGCCTCTGTGGTGGCTTTATCACTGCGCTGTCCTGTGAGAATTTGCTCCGGTGAAGGCAAAGCCATAAACAATGTGAAAATAAACAGAAGCAAACCCAATAAAACAGCAAGCAGGAACTTGATTTTCCCCGCTATAAAAGTCCTCATTTTGAGGTTATTTTTTGCAATTTTTGTGTGGATGGCAAATTGCGGCCGCTCCATTTATCTACTACCACTGCATCTTTGAAAAGATATAGTGTGGGGTTATAACGTGCTAAGGTCATCAGCATTTTTTGATCGGCTGAGAGAAATGCAAAAGGAAGCTTTTGCTCTTTTACATATGTGGCCGAGGGTTCTGCACTACTGGCCGTAACAGGATAAAAAGCAACCTTGTTTTGCTTAGACCAGGTATAAATCTCACTGATTTCAGGATTGGCCCCGTTATAACCTTTATCGGTGTAGGTAAAAACCCACAACAATTTATACGACCGAAACGGTCTTTAATCTTTACGGACAACTTTTGCGACCACAAGAGAGAATCAATAAAGAGGCAGGAACCACAAAAGCCTTAAAGGG
>RGEC01000373.1 GCA_009918425.1 Bacteroidota bacterium | reverse complement strand
CCACCAAACGCCTGAGTGCCGTTCGCTGGGGTGTAACCCGAAGCCTTCTGGTAGCATGGCTGCTTACCATTCCGGTGAGTGCAACGGTAGCGGGCATTTGCTACTGGATTATCCGCATGTTTTTATAGCCTGAACAACCAGATTTAAAACAGACCCAAAAAAGACAATCTCGCCGATGGTCTTTTTTGATTGTTGGGTTTTCGTCTTTAAAATCTTACTGTTCATCGGATTTGACAGTTTGAAAAGTTTTCCACATTTCAAACATTGTATAGGATTCAGTAAAAAAAACAATGCTTTCTTAAACGACCAATAAAATCAAGCATTTGACAGGGTTGTTTACGCCCAATTACCGTCTTTTTAAACCCAATACAACAGCTAAAAAGCCGTATTGCTCGTATGGTTTTTTATGATAATTGTAACTTTTTGATTAGGCTTGTAAACCAATAAACCAATTTTAAATATGAGAATGAAACATTTACTCATGGTCATTTCAGCCTCCAGCATCGCCCCTGCGGCTTTTGCTCAGGCAGGACCGGGCTCCGGCTCCGGCAGTGACACTGTGGACGTTGGAACCGTTACCGTAACCGCCATTGGTACCACCAAGAATGTGCGGAAAATCGGCTATTCAGTTTCACAAGTCCAGGGAAAAGGCCTTGTATCATCCGGCGAAAGCGGTGTGATTCAGGCATTAACAGGCAAAGCATCCAATGTGCAGATTACCCGATCTACGGGTGATCCCGGTGCGGGTGCTTACATTCAAATTCGCGGTCAGAACACCATTACCGGCAGCAACCAGCCACTTATTGTTGTGGATGGTATTCCCGTAAGTAACTCGAGCTTCGGAGGTGGAACCGACGGTGTTGTTCAGCAGTCGCGTTTGAATGACCTTAACCCTTCAGACATCGAGTCTGTAGAAGTACTTAAAGGTGCTGCTGCAGCTGCTGTTTGGGGAACCCGTGCCGCTAACGGTGTAATTGTGATTACTACCAAAAAAGGAAAGCGTGGCATGAGCATTGAATTCTCTTCAACCTACGCAATTGACCAGGTGAACCGCGAATATGAAAAGCAGGGAAAATATGGTCAGGGTTCAGGTGGCCGTTGGGTTGCAAACAATGCCAACTCCTGGGGTGATCAGATTGCCCTCCGCAATGGTAAAGACAGTATCAACGC
>RGEC01000372.1 GCA_009918425.1 Bacteroidota bacterium | reverse complement strand
TCAGCATTGCCGTTAGTGCCCCCAAAGGCCTGGTTGTGCCAGTCATTCGCAGTGCACAGAATCTGAGTCTTGCAGAAATAGAAACCGAAGTAAAACGCCTTGCCACCAAAGCCCGCGACAACAAGCTCAGCATCGAGGAAATGACCGGCGGTACTTTCACCATTACCAACGGCGGTGTTTTCGGCAGCATGATGAGCACACCCATTATCAACCCGCCCCAAAGCGGCATTCTGGGCATGCACAATATTGTGGAGCGTCCTGTAGTGGAAAACGGACAAATCGTTATCCGCCCCATGATGTATTTAGCGCTCAGCTACGATCACCGCATTATTGACGGCCGCGAAAGCGTGAGCTTCCTGGTGAGAGTGAAAACCTTACTGGAAAACCCTGAAATGCTGATGGACGGCAAACGTCCGGAAGAATCCGTTCTGGGCCTTTAACACACCCACCGATGCACAGCCACGGGCATCACCACGATCACAACCACTCCCATGCAGCCTATCAGGGCAGCATGAATTCCAGGGCCTTTATACTGGCTATTATCCTGAATTCCACTTTTGTTGTTATCGAATTTCTATATGGCTTATGGTCCGATTCGCTGGCCCTGATGGCCGATGCGGGACACAACCTGGGCGATGTGGCAGGGCTCGCCATTTCGCTGCTGGCATTCCGCATGGCAGCCAAATCGCCCAATGAAAATTATACATTCGGTTACAGCAAAGGAACCATTCTGGCTTCACTGGCAAATGCCATACTGCTGCTGCTTGCCGTGGGATCTATTGGTTACGAGGCTGTGCACAGAATGTTTAAACCGGAAACCCCTCATTGGCAAAGCATCAGCATGGTGGCAAGCATCGGCATTGTCATTAACACAGCAACGGCCCTGCTTTTTATGAAACGCAACGAACTCAACAACCGCGCTGCATTTCTACATATGGCAGCAGATGCGGGCGTGTCTGCAGCAGTTGTTATTGGCGGATTTCTTATCAGCTGGACCGGCATCAGCCAGATTGACCCCATCATTTCACTGTTGATTTGCGCTGTAATTGTAGCAGGATCCTGGGGTCTGCTGAAAAGAAGCATGCGTCTGTCACTGGACGGCGTACCCCAAAATATTGACCCACATAAAATCCGTGAAGCTGCGTTGGCAATTCAGGGTGTGAAAGACATA
>RGEC01000371.1 GCA_009918425.1 Bacteroidota bacterium | reverse complement strand
CTTATGAAACCAACTGCTACCCTGGTCAATATTGCGCGTGGCGGTATTGTTGATGATGTAGCCTTAGCAGCCGCGTTGAAAGCAAAAGCAATATTTGCTGCGGGCCTCGATGTATTTGAGGGTGAGCCAAAGGTGCATCCAGAGTTATTGAAGCTGAGTAATGTGGTATTGGCTCCTCATATTGCCAGTGCTACAGAAAGTACTCGACGTGCGATGGTGGAGCTAGCTATCAAAAATGCTGAGACAGCGATTGCTGGTCAAAAACCTCCAAATTTGATTAATCAGGAGCTGTGGAAGTAAAGATTACTTAAAAGCTGTCTACTGAATGTCGTCGGTTTCTTCGGACAGCTCCTTGAGCGCGAGCTCAATTCCGCCGAATTTTTCTGCAACCCAGTTGTAGACCTTGCAGGCGATCCATAAGAGCCCAAAGCCCAATATGGCATTAAGAACCAGGGCGGAAATTACGGTGAATCCAGGAATTGATCCATCTCGAATAAAGGCGACAAAGAGTGCCAATAAAACGATGGGCACCGAAAAGCATAAGTAAACCAAAACTAGCGTTTTGGCGGTATGCATAGGGTCTAAAAATACAATTTCTTTTTTAGTAAATTTCATGATCCCGCCATCTTAAAGCAGTCCATCAAAAATCTCTACATCCACCCAATCGCCAGGCTCAATATTTCCTTGGTCGTGATGAAGAATAATGAAGCAATTAGCCTCGCTCATGGAGCGCAAAATTCCAGCACCCTGGCTACCTGTTGTTTTAACCATCCATTGACCCTGAGGGTCTTGAAACACAATCCCCCGTTGAAACTCGGTACGACCTGATTTTTTTCGAATGCCTGCGACAGATCGAACTGGAATCAATGGGATTTCAAACCGCTTGGCGCCATTGAGCTGCAACAGCGCGTTACGGACAAACTGATAAAAAGTCACCATTACCGCTACGGGATTACCGGGTAGCCCAAAAAATACGGTAGGCGTTGGTTTGTTTGAACTTGGTTTTAGACTACCGAATGCCATGGGCCGACCGGGGCGCATAGCAATTTTCCAAAATCCAACTTCACCTAGCTCCTCCATCATTTGCTTGGTGAAATCCGCCTCTCCAACCGAGACTCCCCCTGAAGAGATAATCACATCGGCCTTTTGAGCGGCCATCGTAAACGACTTT
>RGEC01000038.1 GCA_009918425.1 Bacteroidota bacterium | reverse complement strand
TACAATTGAATAGTTGATTGAATCTTTTTAGGCAATTTTCGTACCACTTCCTGATAAGAATGCAAAATTAGGTTTTCAATGAATTTTTCCTGCAGACCGTCAAAATAAACTGTATTCCACATCGTTTTGTTCATGTGCCAGCCCGGAACAATTTGCGGATATTCATCCCTAAGGGTCAAAGCCCATTCCGGATTGCATTTGAGATTGATACTGTTAAATTCACGGATATCTCCCAGACAAAACATTTTGCCGGCTACTTTCCATACAAGTACGTTTTCATCAAACGGGAAAGACTCGGATACCTGAGGCAAGCCCAAACAGAAATCCCTTACTTTGTCCAATTGCATGTGGAAAATCGCTTTCGGCAAAGCTACGCCAACACCTTAATTTTGAAAAATCAAATTATGATACAATTCCTTAGATTTTGCCTTTTGATTACAGCATTGCTGTTTGCTGCACAGGGTCAGTCACAGTCTGATAATGCCGCTAAAAAGCCATCCAAAATATTTTTTGAAAACCTGGAAATGAGAAATGGGGTGGCATATTCAAAAAACAGACCCTTTACCGGCACAAGTGTTAAATTGTGGGAAAATAAAACAGTTAATGAAGAAATTCAGTGGACCGATGGCTACAAAAACGGTACCTACAAAGAATTTACTGAAAGTAGTGTTCTTGTTGCAACTGAAACCTGGGTTCAGGGAGAAAAGCATGGTCCCTACAGTTATTACTTTCCCAATGGTTCCATTAAAAATACCGGAAACTTTAATCATGGGGAGCTGGATGGTGAAATCACCGGTTATTACAGCAATGGTATAAAACAATATGCGGCCTTTTATTCCAGTGGAATTAGAAATGGAAGTAATCAAACCTGGTTTACCAATGGTAACAAGGAACAAACGGCAACTTTTGTAAATGATGTTCCCAACGGAGATGTTTTTGCCTGGTATCCCACAGGGTTGCCGCGCTACCAGATAACCTATAACATGGGTGTAAAGAATGGCGCATATTATAAATATCACAAAAGCGGTTGTCCTGCCGAGGAAAGTTATTACAAAAATGGAAAACAGGACAGTGTGTTTAGGGTTTATGACGAAATTGGATGTAAGCTTCTTGCAGAGGAATTTTATAGTTTAGGAGAGAAAAATGGATCATTTATAAAGTTTGGATTTAAAGGTGACACACTAAGTCTCGAAACCTGGAAAAACGGAAAACGCGATGGGCGTTATGCCGAGTGGCGTGATCGTGAACTTGAAACGTCAGGGTATTATGAAGACGGAGAAAAAAACGGTTACTGGAAACACGGATTTTCATCCCATTACCAGATGCGGGAAGGGAATTATAACAACGGCATTACTGTTGGCGAATGGAAATTTTATGATGATAAAGGTTATATTCTTGCCAGGCAGTGGTATAATGATGAAGGTGAAGAAGTAAAAACCAAAATCTACAAGAAGCGTAAAAAGAAATAACTTGAAAGCCTCAATGGAAAAGTGGGTTATGGGAATTACAGGCCTTAGCGGGTCCGGTAAAACCTATTTTATTGAAAGAATCAAGGAAAAATTGCAGGATAAAGTAGCGGTAATAAGTTTTGATGATTACTATAAGCCGTTGCATGAGCAGGAAAAAGATGAGAATGGAATTACCAATTTCGATTTGCCGGGAGCCCTTTACCATCAGCAGTTTCATGAAGATTTACTGAAGCTGATGGAAAACCGACAGGTATTGCTGAAGAAATATAATTTTGAAAATTACGATGCACCTGAAAGAGTGGATATCATAGAACCTGCTCCTGTAATTATTGCCGAAGGACTTTTTGTGTTTGATTTCCCGGAAATAGACAATTTGCTTTCCTGCCGAATTTTTATTGAGGCTGATATGCAACTTAGCCTGGAGCGCAGACTGGATAGGGATATGCGGGAGCGAGGAATCCCGCGGGAACGAAGTTTATACCAATGGCATAATCATGTTATGCCTGCCTGGAACAAGCATATTGTTCCACATAAGGGTCGCTGCGATTTACACATTGTCAATGATGGGCCTGCAGAAAAAAATACACAAAGAATTCTTCAGCATATTGTCCATAACGCCCATCCTGAAGTGTTACAGGAAATTTCAGATAAATTATAAATCAATGATTGCCGAGCTGCGGCTTTGGGCGTCTATGATACCAATGCTGGCTTTGCCAAAAGCGCCTGCTACTTCGCCGGGGTTTAGCAACAGGGCGTTGCCGAATTTTTGTTTTTCAGCCTGATGACTATGACCATAGAAAACACAATCGTACCATCCTGTCTTAATCATGGTTTTGGCATAAAAAGGGTAGTGGCTCACCCCGATTTTCAATCCTCCCAATACAAGTTGTGAATCGAGATCACCGATATATTCTCCGTATAATTTAACATTGCTGAAGCCGTTACATGCTTTTTGGATGTGAAATCGATCACCATCGTTATTGCCAAACACAGCGTGCACGGGTAACCCGCTCTCAGCCAGTATTTTGGCCGCAAACGGCGAACAAAAGTCGCCGCAAAACACCAGGGCTTCTGCTTTTTCATCTGCAAATCGCTTTAAAGCAGCTTCAAGGTGTGGAAGATTATCATGAATATCGCTGAGTACACCAAAAATCATGGGAATAGTTTTTACAAATGGGTGCTCGAAAATACGCAAGTGTTGTAATTTTGCAGCACTTTTATGGCAATTATTATAACCGATGAATGTATCAATTGCGGAGCCTGTGAGCCCGAATGTCCCAACAATGCCATATATGAAGCGGGTTTAGAGTGGGCAATTGCAGATGGAACAGGTGTTCTTGGGAATTTTACCATGGCCGACGGTCGCGTTGTAGGTGCAAATGATAAATTTGCCCCTATCAGCAGCGAAGTATATTACATTGTGCCGGATAAATGTACGGAATGTACAGGGTTTCATGAGGAACCTCAGTGCGCCGCGGTTTGCCCTGTAGACTGTTGTGTGCCGGATCCGGATCATGTGGAAACCAAAGAGGTTTTGCTGGATCGTAAGGAGCGACTCCATCTGTAATATTGTTTTTTTTCATAACAATATTGACGCTTCTTTCACAAATTTGAACCATGCAATTCATCTGTATGCAGTCCTGGGTTCCGTTGAGGTCTGAAGCATCTTCTGCCTCGGAAATGGTGAGCAGTCTATTGTTTGGGGAAACCTGTACCCTCATTGAAGAAAAGCAAGATTGGTTGAAAGTATCTTGTGATCATGACAGTTATGAAGGCTGGATTCCTTTAGATTATATCAGGCCGGCTTTAGATAATTATCCTGAATGGAATCGAAAAGTGTCAGTACATGGTGCTGTTATGCAAAATTCAAGCGGTCGTATAGATTTATCTCCCGGATCTATTATTCCGGACACGCATGAGTTTAATCTGAGCGGTAGTGAATTTCGGTATTCGGACGCACGTGTTTTTGAGCCCGAAAACACTGATGCCGCCGGGCTTGCCATGCTTTTTTTACATACCCCTTATCTATGGGGTGGTCGCAGTGTCTGGGGTATAGACTGCAGTGGCCTTGCTCAGGTTGTTTATGGTATTCTCGGTAAAAAATTACCCCGGGATGCCTCACAACAAATAAATTCAGGAAATATTGTTTCCTTCGCTGAAAAACAAAGCGGAGATTTGGCATTTTTTGAAAAAGACGGAAAAATAACACATGTTGGTATAGTTTTATCAGATAACCGCATCATCCATGCCAGCGGTAAGGTTAGAATAGATTTTTTAACCGAAACCGGAATTAAAAATGCCGAAACAGGACAAAATACACACACACTGTCTTGCATAAAAAGGGTATAAGCCCCGAAATTTGCTTCCTGTATGCAAAAGTTACAGGAATATTTAACCGAAATACGTAAAGAATTTCACCTTAGACATAGCCATGAATTTGGCTTTACAGAAAGCCAGAGTGAAGCCCATTTTGATATTACCACCCAGGCTGCTATGTCCTATATCCAAGGTTTGGCTATGAGCGGAAAGATGCAGGAAATGCAGGAAATGTTGAAGGGGGGAGAGGAAGCCCTCGTTAGCAGTCGATATTACGATGAATTGATTCAAAAGTGCGCCGACAGTTACTATGCGCTGGATTGGGATACCGAACGCAAGAAAAAATTGGCTACAACAGCATTGGTCTGTGCTATGCAGGGTCTGCGTGAGCGCTTTTTGGTCGGGGGCTATAGCAACGATACCGCCGGTGTACTCAAATTCCTCGGATTAGACAGTGGCATGCTGGGCCTCATGGGTAAGATGGGCGGCATGTTCAATATGTTTAAGAAGAAGTAAAATTTTAGTCCACAAACGTTACCTTGATGGTATTGGTACGTTGCTTTTTGTGAATCGGCATACTGGCACAATTAATCACGCAATCTCCGTGCCTTACGATTCCCTCTCTTTTTAGTGTATCGGTCACATCCTGGAATGTTTGATCCGTACTTACATATTCATCATAGTAAAAGCCTCTCACACCCCAAACCAGACTCAAGCGGGTAAGTAAACTTGGGTTGTCTGTAAAAATGAAAACGCTGGCTCGTGGTCTATAGCTGGCCACCCTAAATCCTGTGTATCCGGAGCGTGTCATGGCTACTATGGCTTTGGCTTCCAGGTGATCAC
The DNA here is from genome assembly GCA_009918425.1 of Bacteroidota bacterium. Taxonomy (GTDB): domain Bacteria; phylum Bacteroidota; class Bacteroidia; order NS11-12g; family UBA955; genus RGEC01. The sequence goes on along the minus strand of RGEC01000038.1, from coordinate 9,112 downwards.
TCATCCGCACCGCAGTGAAACAAACCTCATCGCTCGCGAAGGAAGGAGATGAATTGTTGGGTTTTTTGCCTTTGAAGTATACACGTTTATCCTTTTCAACATCGGTGATAATACTGCTCATAACCTCCACAACCCTAACCGGATATTTCCCAACACCCGTTTCTGCGCTGAGCATAACAGCATCAGCTCCATCCAGAACGGCGTTTGCCACATCGTTTATTTCAGCGCGTGTGGGCATGCTGTCATGAATCATGCTTTCCATCATTTGGGTGGCAATAATCACGGGTTTGGCTGCCTGAATGCATTTTTCAACAATGTCTTTTTGTATAAGTGGAACCCTCTGCAGGGGCAACTCCACTCCCAAATCACCACGGGCTACCATGATGGCATCAGCTACTTTCACAATTTCCTTAATATTCTCCACAGCCTCCGGTTTTTCAATTTTGGCAATAACCCGGGTATCCTTTTCATGTATGCCAATAATCTGCTTAAGTTCGAGAATATCTTCAGGCTTGCGTACGAATGACAGTGCTACCCAGTCCACATTCTGCTTTAGTCCGAATTCCAGATCTTTAATATCTTTTTCCGTTAAGCTGGGGACTGTAAGCTGGGTTTCGGGTAAATTAAATCCTTTATTGGAAGTGAGTGCTCCGCCTACCACAACAGCGGCGCGAAGTGTCTTCTCATTTACGATTTCCGTAATTTTCAGTTCTACCTTGCCATCATTCAGCAGAATACGTTCACCGGGTTTTGCATCCAGTGCCAGGCGGTTATAACTGACGAATAATTTATCTGCAGTTGAAATACATTCTTCGGTTGTAACCGTAATGATTTGACCGTCTGTTAATTGTATTTCTCCATCTACTTTACCGATCCTGAGTTTAGGTCCCTGAAGATCCATGAGAATGGACACATGGGTTCCAAGTTCTTTATTGATTTTGCGAATTCGCTCAATTACTGTGAGGTGGCCTTCATGGGTTCCGTGCGAAAAATTTAACCGGCAAACATCCACACCGGCTTCAATTATTCTTTTGAGTATATCTTCTTCCTGGGTTGCAGGGCCAATGGTGGCCACAATTTTTGTTTTGTTAAACAGTCCTCTGTTCATTTTTTCCTTCTTCCTTTTCTTTTTTTATTTCCTTTTCGCCAAGCCGGGTTATCCAGGTTAATTTTTTTTTCTCCTTTTCAATTACGGTATACGCCAGTGTCATGCCCTGAATGGTTTTTAATCTTTCAGGCCAGTCTGCACCGGCATTTTCATCTTCGCCGCCTCTTCCTATTAAAACCATATCAGGCAATGGTTTTACATTCATCAGAAGACTTGTGGATCCCTGATTTTCCAGAAGCCACCATTCGGTTCCGAATTCTTCTTCGCGAAAATAATACTGTGTGTGTTCTGAAATACCTTTTTTGCTTTCAACAGAAAAATAATCAGGCAGAAGAGAAAACTTTGTACCCAGATTCCGATCTGCCTGCCATGCCAATAAAGCAGGCGGTAATGCAGTGTGCATCGCAATTGCCCGGAATGCAATGTCATCAAAATCAAAGCTTAAATATTCTTTTTTGGGCATAAAGCTTTTGCAAAATTAACAACCTGATACCTTGTATGTGAAAAATTGTTTTATTTTGCACCGCAAATCCAAACAATAAGAAAATGTCAGAAATCGCAAACAAAGTTAAAGCTATCATCGTAGATAAGCTTAGCGTAGAAGAATCAGAAGTCACCAACGAAGCCAGTTTCACCAATGATCTTGGCGCAGATTCACTCGACACAGTTGAGCTGATTATGGAATTTGAAAAAGAATTCGATATCAGTATTCCTGATGATCAGGCTGAAAAAATTCAGACTGTTGGCCAGGCTATTCAATACATCGAAGAAAACAAAAAGTAAAATCCATGCAACTCAGAAGGGTTGTTGTAACCGGCATGGGTGCTCTCACGCCCATTGGCAATACACTTGACGCGTATTGGAACGGTCTTCTTGGCGGGATATCCGGGGCAGCTCCCATTACCCGTTTTGATACCACATTATTTAAAGTTCGTTTCGCCTGCGAGGTTAAGAACTTTGACATAACCCAATATATGGATAAGAAAGAGGCCCGCAAGATGGACCCTTTCACCCATTATGGAATCGTGGTGGCCGACGAGGCAATTCAGGATTCAGGCCTGTTACAACAATCCTTTAACCCCGACCGCGTTGGTGTAATCTGGGGTTCGGGAATAGGCGGTCTAACCACCTTCTTCAACGAGGTTGTTGATTTTGCCAAAGGAGACGGCACGCCACGCTTTTCTCCTTTCTTTATCCCTAAAATGATTATTGATATAGCCTCGGGTTATATCAGTATAAAGCACGGTTTCCGTGGTCCAAACTACGCAACCGTGTCAGCATGTGCTACTGGCACACACAGCATTATCGATGCTTTTAACCTGATTCGTCTGGGTAAAGCCGATGTGATGGTTACCGGAGGCAGCGAAGCCTGCGTAAATGAACCCGCCATGGGGGGCTTTAGCAATATGAAAGCCTTGTCAGAAAGAAATGACGATTATGCAACCGCATCACGACCATTTGATAAAGACCGCGATGGTTTTGTTTTGGGTGAAGGTGGTGCTGCCATCATTCTGGAAGATCTGGAGCATGCCAAGGCCCGTGGAGCAAAAATATATGCAGAACTCGTGGGTGGTGGCATGACTGCTGATGCATATCACATCACGGCTCCGCACCCGGAAGGACTGGGCGCCAGAAATGTGATGAGACAGGCACTTGAAGATGCAAATATGACTGCCGATGAGGTAGACTATATCAATGTTCACGGTACCAGCACACCGCTTGGTGATATAGCGGAAACAAAAGCCATTCTGGGGGTTTTCGGTGAACATGCTTACAATCTGAACATAAGCAGCACAAAAAGTATGACCGGCCACCTACTGGGCGGAGCCGGCGCTATAGAGGCAGTAGCTTCAATTCTGGCTGTGAAAGAAGGTATTATCCCCCCTACAATCAATCATTTTACCGATGACCCGGAAATTGATGCAGGTCTGAATCTGACCTTTCACAAGCCTCAAAAGCGCGATGTAAGAGCAGCTCTGAGCAATACATTTGGTTTCGGCGGACACAATGCTTCCGTCATCTTCAAACGATACGAAGCCTGATAAAATTTGGCAGTTCGGCTATTTTTATCTTCAGCATCAAAAAGATTTTCTGATCAGATTTACCGGTTAACCGGTCTGAAACCCCGCAGGCTTGCTATTTACCGGGAAGCTTTGAGGCATTCTTCGGTTAACAGTTCAGAAAAATCAGACAAAACCCTTTCAGACAATGAGCGCCTCGAATTTTTGGGTGACGCCATACTCGATGCCGTAGTGGCAGAAATGCTTTTCATGCGTTATCCCCTCAAACAGGAGGGTTTTCTTACCGAAATGCGCATGCGGGTCGTAAATCGTGAACAAATGAGCTACCTGGCTAACCGGCTGGGATTGGTTCAGATGATGGATTTGAAACCCGAACTATTAAAACACCCTTCAGCCGTAAAATCTATCGCCGGCAATGCCATGGAAGCCATTATCGGGGCTGTATACCTGGATCATGGCTACAAAAAAGCCAAAATTTTTATTACGCAACGATTGATTGGTCAGTATCTTGATCTGGAAAAACTGATGTCAACTACCATTAGTTACAAAGCCGTGTTGCTCAAATGGGTTCAGCAGCAAAAAAAGACTGTTTCATGGAATCATATAACAGAAATACATGGCAGAAAAGATTTGCATGTAGTCTCTGTGTTGATTGATAATCAGATTGTTGCCTCAGATAAAAATCTAAGCCGCAAAAAGGCCGAGGAGTTATGCTGCGAAAAAGCCTGCAGGATTCTGCAGATCCAGGATTAACCTTCGTCTTCTAAGGAAACAGTGGGTAGAGTTAATGACTGCCCCGTAGACTTCGCAAACTGGCACCATTCGCATTTCTCACTTCCGCAACCTTTCAAAAATTCCAGATTTTTCAGTTTTTCGTGACCTTGCCTGAGATAATCCATAAGCAGATCAAGATCTTCACTGTTGTAATATTGAGTGAATATTGGAAACTCCTTTTGTTCGTTCTGCTCCACCGAGTCAATAATTGCGGCAATTCCATTCCATTTCTTTTCGGTGTAATGGTTTACAATCAGCATATACAGGCCTAACTGAAACCAGTATTTAGGCGGAAGACTGCCCTTTTCAAGACTTTTTTTAGATGGCGCTTTAAAATCTTTTTCGGCATATTCCGGTTTCCCGGTTTTGTAATCCACTACAGTCACATTGTTGCCTTCAATAATCAGTTTATCGGCCTTCCCACCAATTTTAATGCCGTCTATACTCGATTCCAGCCACTTTTCAAGAATAATTTCTTTATGCAATTTCCAGGTTTCAATTCTTGAGCGATAGTAGGCAGGTAGACGTTCCCGACCCTGGTCGGTTTTTAGCTGAAATCCTGTTGGTGTGAAAGAACCGCGCTGTTTAAAAAGTTCATTTTCAAACATTTCAACCAATGCAGATTCAGTCGGCCAGTCGTTTTTATTAATTCCTTGGTCAACGGTTTTCCAAATCGTATAATGTACTGCAGAACCGTAACCCAATGCGGCACTGGGAGCTGAAGGCACCCTTACCATCCTGCCGAAATAAAACTTAAGACCGCATTCCAGAATATCATAAAGGGTAGAAGGAGAGAAAGTAAATTCAGACAACTGTTTTTGCAACCATTCAGAATCTTCCACTTTGAGTGTGGGGGGGGTAAGCCTTGTCAATAACTGTGTTTCGGCAAAAATGAGATCTTCTTTTTTTAATTCAGTTTGCTCGGTCTCAGTATCTCCCATAAGTTCCAGCAGAAATTTACTTTTCTTGAGCAGGGTGGTTTTTTCACTGATTTTTTCATCGCCCCAGCTTAGCCTAAGTGTTTCCTTTGCCCTGGTCATGGCAACATAAAACAACCTGCGTCTCTCTTCTTTATCGGCTTCTTCTTCATCTTGGGATTTAACATTGTGCCTCAACCCCTGGAAAAAGGGTTTTATTTTGTATGGCAGTCCGTTGCTTTTGTCTTTATCCCAGGTTTCCTCTTCACAGCCGATGATAAAAACATGCCTGTACTCAAGTCCCTTGCTTCCATGGGCTGTTGTTAGTACCACACCCGATTTGCTGCCTATACGTTTTTCGAGCCCTATGCTTATCTCATTGCGCTTCATTTTATCAATCGCTTCCATATATTGAGTCAAAGACAGATAGGGGTTTTTTTGATTGGCAGAAATTGCATGGCTCAGAAAGGTATGCAGCTGTTCCAGGTACCATTCTCTTTGCTCACTTTGCATGGCAAGTTTTAGGAAACCTCCTTTGGCAATAACTTGCTGTATAAGTTGAGGAACTGTTAGTCCTGCTGCCTTTTTTAGCCATTCTTCCACATCAGTCCAGAGTGCTCTTAATGCTTCTCTGCTTTGATTTCCTGCCGGGTTGGGAGCCGGGTTTTGCTGTATGTATTCCGTAAGAAAATCCCGCCATCTGAGTTTTTCACTGCGTCTTGCATAAATCTCAGTGGCAATTTTTGATACTTCATAAGGAGCAATATCGTATAAGGGATAATGCAGTAAGGTGTAGAGCAGATGCTCACCTTTGTGAGGGACTTCCAACTCCCATGCAAGGTATTGAAGCCAATTCTGCAATTGAATAATGAGCGGTTCCTGCAGAATATTTACACTTCTGGCCAATGTGAATGGTATATCCTTAATCAGCAATATGTCAGCCAGTTCGTCTACAATTTTATGTTTGGGATAAATGACGGCAATTTCATTAGGCGGACATTTGGCATCAGTCAGCGCTTTTATCTGACTCGCGATATTCAACGCTTCATGAAAGCGATTTTTATAGGCATCATATGAAATTGGGATTTTAGGGTAATCGCAGTTTTCACCGGCTGCGGTTAGGTCTTTACTTAATTCGGGAAATGTATTTACAAGCCTTTTCTTATTATTGTCTATCAGTTTTTTGGCACCATCAAGCACAATTTGGGTGCTCCGGTAATTCTGTGTAAGTATAATTTTGGTAATGTTATTCTCGTATTTAAGGGCAAAATCCATCATGTTGCTTACCCGGGCCCCCTGAAAAGCATAAATGCTTTGGTCGTCATCGCCAACAACAAAACAGTTTGGATTTTCATCCCAAAAAGAAATTAGCTGATACAGAAGTTCATTCTGGATACCTGAAGTATCCTGATACTCGTCTACAAGTATATATTGGTATTTTTCCTGATAATTTAGTAGCAGGTCAGGGTTGGATTTAAAGGCAGTAAGCACCCACTGCAGCATATCGCTGAATTCGTACAGTCCGGCCTCTTTTTTCATTTCCTGATATTTGGGAAACAATGTGGCTGCTTCAAGCAGTTTTTGCCATTCAATCAGGTGTTTTTCATATTCTTTTTTCTTGATATCACCTTTGTTGCCGCCGGCAACCGTTTTCTGATATACAAGCGAAGGGAATGCTTGTTTGAATTCCTCTTCATCACTCAAAAGCGCTAATCCGTTCTCGAAAAAAGTGATATCCAGGTTTTCATTTTGCATTAGGCTGAATACAGTGCCCAGTGCTTTTCGCAGATAACTGGGATGTTCCTGAAAACCCTGTAAGGGAGATGATGACGGAATTGTTCTGATCAGATTTTCCATCAGTTCCAGTTTATCCAGGTCGTCCATCACCCTTAGATTGCCTTTTGAGAATAATTCAGGATTATCCTGAATAACTTTGTTGCAAAGCCCATGGAACGTATGGATATTTACATTGTAGGCATCGGCACCCATAAATTGACTTAGCCTGTTTACCATGGCTGAAGAACCTGCATCGGTATAGGTTAAACATAAAATTTCCTCCGGCTTTGCCTGGGTTTCTCTTAAAATGTTTAAAATCCGGACAGCCAGAATTTGTGTCTTTCCCGTTCCCGGACCGGCAATAACCATCACGGGGCCTTCCACAGTATCAACTGCCAGGCGTTGCTCTGCATTTAATGATTCGTAAAGATCTTTGTAAGTGGCACTCATATCAGTTTATAAAAGTAATCATACAATATACGATTTAAAAATGGTATTTACAAATTTTTTTCATGATAAAACGGAATTATTGGGTGATGTTGTGAATAAGTTGGTCCGATTCTTGAAGGGATTATAACCTTCTGAGTCAGTAAATTCGCAAGTATCTTTAGAAATGGAGGCAACACGCAATCAATACAACGCAGTTTTGCAGGTATGCAGAAATATTTTTGAACGAAAAAACACCGATTACGGAACTTCATGGCGGGTTTTTCGTCCTCAAAGCATAACGGATCAGATTTTTATAAAAGCCCAGCGAATTAGAAACATTGAAACCAGCGGTAAAAATCTCGTAGGTGAGGATATAGAAGGCGAGTTCATGGGCATTATCAATTATAGTATTATAGCGCTCATACAACTCCAGCTTATTGATGAAAATCGCGAAACCGGCGATATAAAAGAAATACTTGAACTATATGATTATCATGCCCACCTGACCCGCGACCTGATGCTGATGAAAAATACGGATTACGGAGAAGCTTGGCGAGAAATGAGAGTTAGCAGTTTCACCGATTTAATTCTTGTTAAAATTGCCCGCATAAAACAAATTGAAGACAATTCCGGGAAAACCATTGTCAGTGAAGGGGTTTCAGCAAATTATCAAGATATCATCAATTACGCTATTTTTGCTCTAATCAGAATGAAGGAAAAATGAGAATACCTGTTCAAATATCACGTGTTTTTACCGCTTTGTTATTCGTTTTTTCGGGTATGGTCAAACTTAATGACCCCAGCGGTTTTGCTATAAAACTCAATGAATACTGGGATGTATTTGCTTCAGATGTTTCTCAAAAGCAAGACTCTATTCACATACAGCTATTGGATGGCGCAAAAATTGTGCAACAAACCAGCTTTCTATTGTTCAGTGCCGATAAATCACAAACGCTTAATATTCATGTTGGCAGTGACCCGGTAAAAGCTGAAGATTCTTCAGCAAATGCAGATACCACGGATCAGGATGCAAAATCGGAGAATACGGTATCGGCAAAAAAGAAATTTAAACCCCGCAAAACCTATGATCTGAAATTAACGGCAACCTACAAGGATTTACCTGCCGGAGAAATGGCTTTTAAGACACAGGATTCAGGTGTCAAATCAATGGTTGTGGTGCGCTGTGTAGTTGCGGGGAAGACAATTTACCAAAAAGACATTCATTTTGAAAGCAGTAATAGCACTGATTTTAAAAATGATCTTCAGCTCGAAAACTATGTTAAAAAGGAAGGAGCCCTTCATGGATTTTTTCTGAGCATGAAAAAATACAGCCTTTATTTTTCGGTTATATTTTGTGCCTTGGAAGTGATTTTAGGCTTTGCCCTGCTTGTTGGCTGGCGTATAACGTTTACTTCTGTTTCCATGCTGTTGCTGATTATTTTCTTTACATTCCTTACGGGATATTCCTGGATTTACAATAAAGTTACGGATTGTGGCTGCTTTGGTGATTTTATAAAACTCAAACCCAAAGAGTCATTTATAAAAGATTTGGTTCTTTCAGGTCTTATTTTAATAATTGTGTTCGGGCGCTCATACATAAAACCCTGGTTTAGCAAGGGTTTCGGCTGGAAATTTATGGGAGGAATTACGTTGCTCTCATTTGCTTTCGGGTGGCTGTGTTATTTGTATTTGCCCGTTTGGGACTTTCTGCCTTACAAACCAGGCAATGACATTCATAAAATCATGACCGAAGTTCCAAAAGGCATGCGCGCATCGGATAGTATTCAAATGCTGTTTGTTCTGGAAAAAGGGAAAGACAGCGTGAGTGTAACAACCAAGGAATACACCGATGGATATGAAAAATTTGAAAAAGAAGGATGGAAGTTCAGGCGCCGCATAGATAAGGTTATTATTGAGGGTTACAAAAGCCCCATTCATGATTTTGGCAAAGAAATTAGCAAACAAATTAAAGTAACTTCAGTGAAATTTTTAAGAAAAAAATCAACAACTTTTGCAGAAAAAGCTAAGGAATACGTTTTTAATAATATTCCAACCGAAGCAGAAATTAGATTTTCCTCTGTAATAAA
>RGEC01000370.1 GCA_009918425.1 Bacteroidota bacterium | reverse complement strand
GTAATTACTTATGTTTACAGCAGCCCATGGCATTTTCCGGGAACAGGTGTAGTTTACCGCAACCGCCTTGGCGAATACAGCAAAAAGGTGAAACTGGTGCAAGGGAAAAGCCTGATTTATTACTCTTTCATTCCCAAAGGAGAACAACGCTGGGGAGATTATGAAGGAATACAAGCCAAATACAATGAACCCGGTGTATTTTACACGGTAGGATCTTATGGTAAAAACAACAGTATGTTTGCCTGGATTTCCCGCATAACACTGTCGGATCCATTGCTGAATGCGCCTATTTCAGATGTGCGGATTTTCCCCATACCTGCCAATCAGAACCTGTTTATTGAAGTAAAAGTTGATAAACCCGCTGTATATAAAGCCAACTTAATCAACATGCTGGGGCAAAGCGTAAAAAGTGGCTTGAATATTTCACTTAGTGAAGGCATTCACAAGCTGAAAATAGATGCAGGTCTGCTTTCTGCGGGAACCTATGAACTACAGCTAACTGCCGACGATATGGTGGTTCGCAGCCAAAAAATCATCATACAGTGAGCAGCGAACCCAGGCCACCGGGCGAAATCATGCTCATCAACAAGCCTTATGGCTGGACATCCTTTCAGGTTGTTAAAAAAATAAAGTGGGTTACCCGTGCAAAGCGTGTGGGACATGCGGGCACACTGGATCCTTTGGCTACCGGGCTTTTATTGGTTTGCACGGAAGGCAGCACGCGAAAAATCCAGGAACTTCAGGATCAGGAAAAAGAATATACAGGAACCATCACTTTGGGAAACACCACACCCAGCTATGATTTGGAGACTGAGCCCAATGCATATTTTTCATTCGACCAAATCACAGAAGAACAAATCAGAGATAAAACGGAAGCATTTACGGGTCTGATTTCTCAGCTGCCTCCGGTTTTTTCTGCCATAAAAGTTGATGGAAAAAGGGCATATAAGCTTGCTCGGGAAGGCGTTGCCACCGAAATGAAACCCAGAAACATCACCATCAGCCAATTTGAAATCACGGGTATATCTTTACCTGATATCCATTTTAGGGTTGTATGCAGCAAAGGCACCTACATACGTACACTTGCGCATGATTTCGCAATTGCACTAGGCAGCGGCGGTCATTTATCTGCGCTGTGCCGTACCCGAATTGGGGAATACAGGCTCGAAAATGCAGTGAC
>RGEC01000369.1 GCA_009918425.1 Bacteroidota bacterium | reverse complement strand
CCTACAGGTGTGCCGGTGCAGCTGCCGCTGTACCACTCCCATGTGGCACCCGTGCCCAATGAACCGCCACTCTTTGACAGGGTTGTGCTCTGACCCTTACAAATCGTAGTTGATGTAGCTGTGGCAGAAGTTGCCGGTACCGATGTGTCACGCACTGTAAGCGTAAAGCTGCGACAAGCTGTTGTATTGCAGGTGCCTTCTGCCCTTACATAATACGTATATGTGCCCGATGAAGTCGGTGAGGCCGCAAACGTGCTACCCGTAGCTATGGCTGTACCACTGCAGCTACCCAGATACCACTTCCAGCTACCGCCCGTTCCCAGGCTACCTCCATTGAGAGACAACGTGCTGCTCTGACCACGGCAGATCGTTGATGTTCCGCTTATGCTGTTGGCAGGTACTGAACTGTCTCTTACTGTCAACGTTACGCTACGGCATGCCGTATTATTACATGTGCCTTCTGCTCTTACATAATAGGTAAATGTGCCCGTTGTACCACTTCCAGCTACCGCCTGTGCCCAGACTACCGCCACTCAAAGTGAACGTGCTGCTCTGACCGCGGCATATTGTCGTAGTACCACTGATGCCGGTTGCCGGCAACGATGTATCTCTCACCGTTACAGTGAACGACTGACAGGTAGTATTGTTACAGCTACCCTCTGCACGTACAAAATAGGTTGTCGTTGTGCCGGGGGATACGCTCAGGCTTGATCCTGTACCTACTGAGGTGCCACCGCAGGAACCGCTATACCATTTCCAGCTACCGCCTGCACCCAGCTTACCACCACTGATGCTCAGCGTGCTGCTCTGGCCTACACATATAGTAGATGAACCGCTAATGCTCGTTGCGGGTACCGATGTATCGCTGATAGTGATGGTCTTGCTTACACAGTTGCTTGTGTTACAGCCACCTACCGCTTTTACATAAATCGTGTGGGATCCAACGCCCAAGGCTGCAGTTGTGTAAGATATAGAATCGCCTGATCCCAGGCCTACCTGACCTGAACTGCCTGTACATGCAACCCGACTCCAGGTCCAAGAAGCGCCAGGGCTCAGTGTGCCACCTACAGGCTTGAACACCATCGCTGCGCTGCGCTGACATATGCTTGTTGGGCCTGATATAGATGTAGGTGTTATGTTGGTGTCTTTTACAGTCACCGTTATATTCTTACATACCGTATTATTACA
>RGEC01000368.1 GCA_009918425.1 Bacteroidota bacterium | reverse complement strand
GTGTTCTGCTCTTCCATTTTTAGTTTTTTCCCAAATCCTTCAAAATTACGGTACGGTTATCTCTGCCAAGTCAGGTTCTGTTATAACGGTAAACGGAAGTGTTCTGAATCAGACAGGAACCATGGATATCAACCAAAATGCAAGTATTCCTGCAACGATGTACGTATCTCAGGACATAATCAATAATGCTTCTATTCTTGCAGATGGGCATATTCATTTGTCAGGCAACTGGTTTGATAATGGTGCTTTTACATCCACTTTGGGTACGGTTTTCATGGATGGGTCGACTCAATTTTTGGGAGGTACTTCAGCTACCGTTTTTCATCATTTAACTTTAAATGGTTCTGGTTTTAAAATTCAGCAAGTAGATAAGTATGCAACAGGAGTTTTGAGTCTCAATCACCTTGAATTAAAGACAGAAACTTTTGCCTTTTACATGGAAAATAATGCATTGGGTGCAATTACCCGAACCTCCGGTTTTGTTTCAAGTTTGAATGGTGGTTTTCTGGCTCGAAAAACGAATGCAACAGGAATGTATCTATATCCTGTTGGTTCTAGCTTAGGGGTTACACGTTATAGACCAGTAGAAATTACACCTGTAAACACGACAGCGAATCAGTATACCGTTCGACTTGCTAATCTTGATGCTACATTAGAAGGATATGATCGGACCTTACACAACGATAGCATTTGCGACGCGAATCCGCTGTTCTACCACCAGATTAACAGACCGTCAGGTAACGCTAATGCGGATATTGTCGTTAATTTCGACCCTGCCGTGGATGGTTCCTGGAATGCCTTGTCGCGTTGGAACTTAACCAGTCCTTTGTGGGAAAATATCACAGGAAGTTTCATTACTTCCGGTTCACCGTTTGCTCGGGCTCAAAGGCTGAACTGGGGAACGTTTAGCGATATTCCTTACATTTTAACTACTCCGGTTACTCAACCAATGTTTGATCCTGTTGGTCCATTTTGCCAAGGAGCTTCACTTCCTGCCTTGCCAACAGTTTCAATCAATGGTATAAGTGGGACTTGGTCGCCAGCATTGAATAATCAACAAACTACCACATACACTTTTACACCAGATGCCGGGGCGTGTGGTCTAACAGCAACTATGACCGTCCAAATTAATCCGGCAGCAAACGCGCCGAACGCAATGGTCACTGATCCAACATGTTCGACGATCACCGGCACCATCG
>RGEC01000367.1 GCA_009918425.1 Bacteroidota bacterium | reverse complement strand
TAGATTATATCAACTCTTGGGGGCCTATGATCTTGGGCCATGCCTATGCACCCGTAGTGCAAGCCATACAAGAAACTGCCACACTAGGTACCTCATTTGGTGCGCCTACTGAGCTTGAAATAGAAATGGCAGAGCTCATCAAAAGCATGGCTCCCAATGTGGACCTTGTGCGCATGGTAAGCAGTGGTACTGAGGCATGTATGAGTGCCCTACGATTGGCAAGAGGCTATACAGGGAAAAACAAATTCATAAAATTTGAGGGCTGTTATCACGGTCATGCGGATGCATTTTTGGTAAAAGCAGGTAGCGGAGTAGCTACTTTTAATATACAAACCATTCCAGGTGTTACCGCAGGCGTATCTATGGACACCCTCACAGCACCCTATAATGACTTGGAGGCCGTAAAAACACTCATCAATCAAAATAAGGATGAAATTGCGGCTATCATCATAGAACCTGTGGCAGGCAATATGGGCTGTATACCCCCACAAGCCGCATACCTACAAGGCCTAAGGCAGCTTTGCGATGAACATAAGATAGTACTCATATTTGATGAGGTAATGACAGGCTTCCGCCTAGCACCAGGTGGTGCACAAGAGCTATACAACGTAAATGCCGACCTCATCACCTTTGGTAAAGTAATAGGTGGTGGTATGCCAGTTGGCGCCTTTGGTGGTAAAAAAGCCATCATGGAGCACATAGCACCTTTAGGCAATGTTTACCAAGCTGGCACCCTAAGCGGCAACCCATTGGCCATGGCCGCAGGTATGCGCACTCTTAAAACACTCAAAGAACAACCCAACATCTACACAGACATCAATGAAAAAACCATTTATCTAAAAAATGGCTTGACCGAGGTATTGACCCAAACAGGTAAAGACTTTGTCATAAATAGTGTTGGCTCTATGATCAGTGTGCACTTTGGCAAACACCCTGTAAACAACTTTACAGATGCTCAAAACTGCGATAATGCATATTTTAATCATTTTTTCCATGCCATGCTGAAAGAAGGCATTTACTTGCCACCATCGGCCTTCGAAACTTGGTTTCTAAGTCAGGCACTTACCTATGAAGATTTGGATAAAACAATTGCAGCAGCACATCGTTTCTTTAGTACACATTAAATATTTAAATGTCAATGCTTTACAAATCTTAAAGCGGGCACAACTTAAGTATAGAACATAAAATATTTTTGTTTT
>RGEC01000366.1 GCA_009918425.1 Bacteroidota bacterium | reverse complement strand
TTTCAGCTATATCTCCTTGTAGAGAAAAAGGAACAACATCTTCAATGCCTACGGTTGATATGAATGAGGCAACGCGAGGTACAAGCGGCACAAATACGGGCACGGCTTATGACATGGGTTGTTACGAACAGGCATGTGCATCAGGGACCTATTATGTAAATGATAATGCAACCACAAATGATATATGGGTTTCAGCCGTAGGTAGTAACAGTAATGCGGGCAGCACCTCCTTACCATTTTTAACATTGGGATATGCATTGAAGAATTGTGGCTGTCCGGGGAATACGATACGGGTAGATGCGGGCACGTATTCGGAAGACAATTTAGTTGTTTCTACGGATGCTACAGGGAATGGATTGACAATAGTTGGAGCAGGAAAAACACTTACTGTTTTTGATTGTGATGTGGATGCTGTAACAACAGAGCGTTTTATGACCATCAATGTGGATGCGGATAATATCAGTATTACGGATTTGACGGTTAAGGATGCTGATATTAGTGGTAATGGTTCAGGATTTAATTTGACAACGAGCGGATCAATTACCTTACAAGACTTAATAATTGACAATTGCGATTTAAGTGCCGCAGGAAATTTAGGAGGAGGGGTTTATGTAGGAAGTACAAGTACAGCTACGATAGATCGCTGCACCTTTAGGAACAACAATACATTTAATTCATCCTCATCTTATGGCACGTGTGTTTACACAGCAGGAACTACCACCCTTCAGAATTGTTTGTTGTATGATAATTCTGTTTTATATACCGGGGATCCAACTACTGGACATATTCACAATTTAACGGGTACATTGAATGTTCGGAATACTACCATAACTGAGAATACAGATGCATCTGCGTGGGATTATGATGGTGATGTGTATGTTGAATCAGGTACGGCCAATGTTACGAACTGTATATTGTATAACAATGGAGGGGATGATAATGTAAAACGATATGCTGGAACAGCAACGATTACATACAGTTTATATGATGACGGTGTTGGGGGTACAGTAACAACTACCCCAGGAAATATAACGAATAGCTCCCCGGTGTTTGCCAATGCTGCAAGTGATGATTTTTCATTAACATCATCCTCACCAGCAAAAGATGCTGGTACGGCAACTAATGCACCAAGTGTAGATATAAATGTGGAATCACGGCCCTATGGTATAGGTTATGATATGGGTTGTTACGAATACAAAC
>RGEC01000365.1 GCA_009918425.1 Bacteroidota bacterium | reverse complement strand
CGTAGTGGGTTTAAGCGGCGGTGTTGACAGCAGTGTGGCAGCATGGTTGCTCAAAGAGCAGGGGCATGACGTCATCGGTCTGTTTATGCGCAACTGGAATGATGCTTCCCCTACCCTTGAGGATGAATGTCCGTGGATTGACGACAGCAGGGATGCCATGCTGGTTGCCGAACAGCTGGGTATACCTTTTCAAATACTGGATTTAAGTGCTGAATATAAAACCCGCATTGTAGATTACATGTTTGCGGAATACGCTGCAGGCCGGACACCCAATCCTGACGTGCTTTGCAACCGGGAGATCAAGTTTGATTTGTTTCTGCAAAATGCCCTTAAACTGGGAGCCGATTTTGTGGCAACCGGCCATTATGTGCGCAAGGACAGCGAAATGGTGAATGGTCAGGAATATTATCGGCTATTGCAGGGTGTTGATCCCAGTAAAGATCAGAGTTATTTTTTATGTCAGCTTAATCAGGAACAGCTTTCAAAAGCGCTTTTCCCCATTGGTCATCTGCAGAAGTCCGAAGTGCGTGAGATAGCCGTAAAGGCAGGTTTGCACGTTCACAACAAGAAAGACAGTCAGGGTTTATGTTTCATTGGTAAGGTTTCCCTTCCTGATTTTCTGCAACAGCAGTTAAAACCCAAGGAGGGTGAAGTGGTTCTGATTGATAGGGAAGAACCGGCCGTAGCCGAACATATTCGGCGGATGGCAGAAGAAACCAATCCCGAAGTCTGGGCAGAAAAACCCCGTTTTACCCGAGGTTCCGGCAGAGTAATCGGAAAGCACAGGGGCGCGCATTATTATACCATTGGTCAGCGCCGTGGGCTGCATATCGGGGGGACAGGACTGCCGCTTTTTGTTTTGCAAACCGATGTTAATGAGAATGTTATATACGTGGGGCTGGGTGAGAATCATCCTGCTTTGCTGAGCATGGCACTGGAGATAGATGAAAGCGGTTTGCATTGGGTAAATCCGACGGCAAAAAGCAGGGTGGAAAAGGGTGAAAAACTGAAAGCAAGAATCCGATACCGGCAAGCACTTTTTGACTGTGAAATTAAAATGACAAAAAAAAGACAATTCTGTTTCTTCCACACAGCACAGCGTTCTGTGACTCCCGGACAATTTTTGGCTGTTTATTTAAACGAAGAATTGATTTGCAGTGCAACCATTAAGCAATAAAAAGCGTCTATACATAAATTTGTAAAAATTTATGA
>RGEC01000364.1 GCA_009918425.1 Bacteroidota bacterium | reverse complement strand
CCCGAACAGAGAAGTTAAGCCCTGCAGCGCAGATGATACTGGGGTAACACCTGGGAAAGTATGTCGTCGCCGACCTTTTAAAAAACCCGCCTTGTGCGGGTTTTTTTGTTTACACACTTATTTTTTCTCTTCCAATTTGGCAGCATCCCAATATATATCCATCTCTGCCAGGGTCATATCCTTCAGGTTCTTGCCTATTTCAGAAGCTTTCTCTTCAATATATTCAAATCTTCGCTTAAACTTGATATTCGTTTGCTCTAGCGCATCATCGGGATTGATTCCGCTCTTACGCGCATAGTTAATTAATGCAAACATTAAATCACCGAATTCTCTTTATAAGTGAGGGCATGCTCTTTGGCAATCCCTGTAAAACACTTTTTTTCTGCAGCCCTTTTTCCTGCAGTTTAATCTGTTCCCAGTTTGCTTTTACAGTTTCTGAATCCTCTGCTTTTATGTCTGCGTATATATGGGGATGCCTCCTTATGAGTTTATTGCACAATTCATCGATCACATGACCCGTGTTAAAAAGAGCCTGTTCATCAGCAATCTTGCTATAAAATACAATATGCAATAAAATATCACCAAGCTCTTTCTTTACCTCATTGGTATTATTCTCCAGAATCGCATCGCTTAATTCATATATTTCTTCAATACTCAAGTGCCGGATACTTTCCCAGGTTTGTTCTTTGTCCCATGGACATTGGGCGCGGAGTTCATCCATGATGGTAAGTAAGCGGTCAAATTGCTGTAAAATTTCTTCGCGATTCATATCGCAAAGGTAACCATTACCCTTGCAGGTCGATACGTGAAACCCTACTTAGCAGTACCATATCCAGTAATGTAATGGCTGTCATAGCTTCCACAATAGGAACTGCACGGGGCAAGACACAGGGATCATGTCGGCCTTCTGCAGTTAATAATAATTCATTCCCCTGCGTATCTATAGTCTTCTGTGGTTTATGTATGGTGGAAGTGGGTTTAAATACAACATCAAAATGTATGGGCATCCCGTTTGAAATACCGCCCTGAATGCCTGCAGAATGGTTTGTGGCCGTAGTAATGTTTCCATCTGTAGAAATGAAATTATCATTTATTTCAGAACCTTTCATTTCTGTTGGATTATCACCGATATTAAAACCTTTCACAGCATTTATACTCATCATGGCTTGCGCAAGACGTGCCGTAAGCTTGTCAAAAACCGGCTCTCCCAAACCGGCTGGTACATTTTT
>RGEC01000363.1 GCA_009918425.1 Bacteroidota bacterium | reverse complement strand
AACATCCATAGCAACGAAACGACGATATCTGTCCAACTGCCTAAAACACCACCGGTCATGATATTCAACTGTGCCGACCAATCAAACCAATAGGTGATCTTCAACCATTCCGTATGCAGAAAATCTTGCATAGCGATCACAACGAGAGCAACGGGAAGCACCCATTTTAAAATCAAGGACATAAAAGAAGTGAAATGTTTCATGTAGAACTGCACTGCAACCGTACACAATTCTCCTATTCCCCGGATCTTATACATAACGATCTCCGATACCTCTTTTCGCTCTGTTACTATTTCCCTGTCAACCAACTCAGGATATTTTCTCGCTACAAACATTGGATACAGCACATAGATGAACAAGATCACTGCGAAAGAGAAAAGGATTAGCGCCCATTTCGACCAGTCGGGCAATAAGTTATAATTGTGCGTAACATAACTTTCCAGAAAACCCGCCATGATGATAAATGGAACCAAACTCAGCATCAGCTTCATTCCTCTCTTGGCAGACAACCGCAGGGATTGACTCCGCGTGTAGGTCCCTGGAAAGAGCAACCCACTTCCAGCGGTAATACCCGCACCTCCTGCGATGACGATGGAAGAGATCTCAAAAGCCCCATGGATCCAAATTCCCAAAAAACTTGTTAGCAGCAAGCCCTTCAGATGAAAAAAATACTGAAATGACCCGATCATCACACCATTCGAAAACAAGAGGATCTGTGTTCCAATGGTCAGAAAAAAACCTGCAAAAAAAGTAAGAAAAGAGACCTTCAGGTTGTTGGTAGTGATCATCAGAAACATTCCCATTTGATCTTCGCTTTCATACACTTTCAGCGGGTTACCTTTTTTAATGTTTTCCAATGTCATTTCTACATAGCCATCTCCCAGGATCATCCTTGGAAAATTATGGTCCACATGGGTACTGAAAGCGCCTATTGCGGCATAGAGCGTAAAGCAAATAAAAGCGAAAAGAAGGTTTTTTCTAGAGCGGTATATTTCCAGCGGCAAGGAGATTCGCCACACATCAAGGAACTTTTTCAGCGGTTCCCGTTTATGTTTGTGTACCCCGGAAAAAATCTTTTGGGAGAGTTGGTTCAGATAAACCCTAACCGTACGACGCTTGTAAAATGTTTGGGCGTAACTCAAATCGTTGGTAAGTTCCATGTAGAGATCAGCCAATTGCTCCGGATCTTCTTCACCGGAAGCATACAATTTTTCAAAGCGTGCCCATTTC
>RGEC01000362.1 GCA_009918425.1 Bacteroidota bacterium | reverse complement strand
CCTGGCGGTTTGGGAGAGTCAAATGCAGCCGCCGCGCTGGAGTCAGACACAACCCCTGCGCGCGGACGGCAGTCCCTTGTTCGGAAGTCGCATCCCCAATGGGAACATGGAGGACCCCCAACCCGGCGGACAGTGGCCAGCAGCGTGGTACCGGAGCAAAAAGTGCGTGAATTGGTTTACCGTGAATTGACGGGTATTGTCGACGAAATTAAGACCGACAATATGGGCAATGTTTACGCAATCAAAAAAGGAATTTCCGATAAGAAAGTAATGATTGGAGCTCACATGGATGAGATTGGTTTTATGGTGACCCACATCGATGATAAAGGTTTTATCCGTTTTACTACATTGGGTGGTTTTGATCCAAAAACACTTACTGCACAACGAGTGATTGTACACGGAAAAAAAGATATCATTGGAGTAATGGCATCCAAACCTATACATGTGATGACTCCCGATGAACGCAATAAAGTTGCTAAACTAACTGATTATTTTATTGACACAGGTTTATCGAAAGAAGAAGTTTTGGAAAATATATCCATTGGTGATCCTGTCACCAGAGAGCGTGAATTTATTGAAATGGGTGAGTGCGTTAATTCAAAGTCGTTAGACAACCGATTGGCTGTTTTTATTTTGATTGAAACGATGAAACATCTTCAAAATAAACAAGTACCGTACGATGTTTATGGGGTGTTTACAGTTCAGGAAGAAGTTGGTATAAGAGGTGCAAATGTTTCCTCACTGAATATTAATCCAGACTTTGGTTTTGGTTTGGATACAACGATTGCCTTTGATTTACCAGGAGCAGCAGAACATGAGATGATTACCAAATTGGGAAGTGGAACAGCTATCAAAATTATGGATGCTTCAACGATTTGTGATTACCGTATGGTTGACTATATGAAAAAAACCGCAGATAAACATGGAATTAAATGGCAGCCTGAAATACTAACTGCTGGTGGTACCGATACTGCTGGAATTCAGCGCATGACACAAGGAGGTTCGATTGCCGGAGCAGTTTCTGTTCCTACAAGACATTTGCATCAGGTGATTGAGATGGCCCATAAGTCGGATATTCAGGCGAGCATCGATTTATTAAATGTTTGTTTGCTTGAATTGGATACCTATGATTGGTCTTTTAAATAATCGTGTCAATCTCACAAATTTGTATACTATCTGGAATTAATATTGGTTTGTTATTTGCATCTAATTTTGGTTTAAGTACATTGT
>RGEC01000361.1 GCA_009918425.1 Bacteroidota bacterium | reverse complement strand
TACGAATCATGGGAATGAACCTTTCTAGAAGAAACAGGAACCGGAAATCGAAACACATTTTTGCCACATCCTTTGGCCGATCCATCTCCTGAAGGAGAAGCAGCCACCGAAGAGGTTGGCTTGGCCACTACCAGCACCTCATCGTAACATGCAGGAAGTGCAAAGGTCACAGCCGATTGCGTGTTGCCATTTGTACCGGCAAGAGAAGTTACATCCGTGGGTGTGCATAAAGTAGTCTGATTAGCACTGGCATTGGCTCCTGTTCCTGCACTGTTTACTGCACGCACCCTTGTGTAATAGGTTGTATTTGCCGACAACCCTGACACGGCCTGCGAGGTACTATTCACGGTCAAATCCTGGTAACCGCTTACATAGGTTGCAAATGTATTGCTGGTGGATAAATCCAGGCGGTAACTAGCGGCACCGGTTACTGAGCCCCAGGTTATTGTGAATGAACTCTGGGTAACCAGCGAAAATGCGGGTGTGGTTGGTGCAGCGGGAAGCAACAAACTATTCACAGATGGTGCAGATGTTACCAGATAATCAATATTGCTGCCACTGTTGTTATATGGATAAATTTTAAAAGTATAGGTTGTTCCCGCAGCAAATCCAGTGAAACTGCCGTAGGAAGACGCAATTCCACTAAGGTTGATGGCTCCTGTTCCATTGGAAACATCCAAATCATCCGATACAGCCGTTCCATCTGTTGGGTCGGTTACCGACGATGAATTCACCAGCAGTAAATAGCCATCCGGGGCAGGACTGGCAGCCGTCCAGGTCAATGGAATGTTGGATGTAGTTACCGTTCCTATTGCAAATGAAGTTACATGGGATGCTGGCTGAGATTTATAGGTGGTAGTATTGGCAGTTGCCGTGTTTGCACCTGCACCCGCACTGTTAACCGCTCTAACACGGGCATAGTATGTTGTATTTGCCGACAACCCTGACACGGCCTGTGAGGTGCTATTCACTGTCAAATCCTGGTAACCGCTTATGTAGCTAGAGAAACCTGAATTATCTGATAAATCCAGTCTGTAAGTGCTTGCTCCGGTCACCGCTCCCCAGGTTATGGTGAATGAACTCTGGGTAACCAGCGAAAATGTGGGTGTGGTTGGAGCAGCGGGAAGCAAAAAACTATTCACAGATGGAGCGGATGTTACCAGATAATCAATATTGCTGCCACTGTTGTTATATGGATAAATTTTAAAAGTATAGGTTGTTCCCGCAGCAA
>RGEC01000037.1 GCA_009918425.1 Bacteroidota bacterium | reverse complement strand
GAATAATTTGGATAACCATTCAGAAGAAAATTCAATGAAGTTGATTGATATAATAAAAAGTAATTCGATTGATATTGTTCATATTGATGAAATACCTGAGGGTTTTGATAGTTTCAATAAAATATCAAAAAATGTATTGAATGCACTTTTTGATAATAATAGAACTTGGCGTGTTGTGGAAACATGCCACAATATTTGGTTTGACCCTAAAAATCTTTCTTTTGTACCCGATGGTTTTGCATTTTGTACTCCTTATCACGAGCAAGTTCAGTTCAAAGATGTAAAAACTTTGAAACATATTTGTGAGTTCCCAATTGAGAGTAAATCAAGAACAGGATTTGAAAAACTCAAAGCCCAAGAAAAGATTGGATTTGAAGTTGGTAAAGTTCATATCTTAAACGTAGGTTTATGGACAGAGGGAAAAAATCAAGGTGAAGGAGTTGAAATCGCAAGACTATTGGAAAATATTCGACCACACCTTCAATTCCATTTTGTTGGAAATCAAGCGTCGAATTTTGAAAAGTATTGGGGTCCAATCATGAAAAATTTACCTTCAAACGTCAAAGTTTGGGGGGAAAGAGAAGATATTGATGACTTTATGAAAGCCGCGTTGCCACAAAACCGTATTTACCGCCCAGCACAGCTTTTTCTGGCTTAAATACTTTATCAGGATTATATATATCTATATTCAGTGTAGTTGTGGTATCAGAAACAATATTGAGTTTATCAACGCCGGTAATACCTGTTTTGAGAGGAACAAACAACCCTCCAATCAGTACATAAGCGAGCAAAAGAACAGCCAGTATTTTCCAAAGATGTCTTGCCATTATGCTTTTACCCCCGCTTGTTTTCTGCGTTTGATTTCCGTTTCAATTAATGACAATTCGCGCCCCATTTGCCCTGCCACACTGCTATTTTCCCTCGCCCGCCGTGTCAGATAAGGAATAACGGCTTTAACAGGGCCATAGGGTACATATTTACAAACGTTGTATCCGGCGTGGCTAAGGTTGTAGGATATATGATCACTCATACCCAGCAACTGACTAAACCAAACACGCTGATCCGATGGCTCAAGTTGCTTTTCATGCATCAAATCCATGAGGTAGCGACTACTGTTCTCATTGTGTGTACCTGCACAGATGCTTACTTTTTCAATGTGATGTATGCAATGTTTTAGTGACTCATTATAATCGCTGTCTGCTGCTTCTTTATTGGGTTGAATCGGATCCTTGTAATCCATTTCTCCTGCACGTTTACGTTCCTTCTCCATATAGGCACCGCGAACCAGCTTAAAGCCAAGAAACCATGTAGCATCAACAATCTGGGTCTTTAAATACTCCAATCTGTCATGTCGATAAAGCTGGATCGTATTGAAAACTATGGCTTTTTTCGTGTTGTGGCGTTTGGCAGCCTCTTCAGCCAGCCTGTCTATAGCATCCTGAATCCAGCTTTCTTCTGCATCTACAAAAATTCTTACCTGCTTTTGTTCTGCATAGCTGCAAATTTTATCGAAACGCTCCACACCCCGCTCCCACTCCGCTTTTTCTGCTTCGCTAAGCGTTATGTTTGAGCTCATTTTCTCAAGCAACTCAAAACGAATGATACCGGTTGTTTTAAAAACAGAAAAAGGTATATGGGGGGTACCTGCTGCCGCATCAATGGTCCTGATAATTTCGGCGCAGGTAAGGTTAAAATTATCTTCACTCTCCTCACCCTCTACGGAGTAATCGAGAATTGTGCCGATGTGAGACAGGGCAAGTCTGTCAATGGTTTTGCGGCAGGTATCTATATCCTCTCCGCCACAGAATTGTTCGAAAATGGTATTTTTAATCAGGGTTTTGAATCCCAGTGCAATGGCAATATTGGCCATAGGCGGACCGAGCGTAAGCAAACCCGGAAAATTAAAACTTTTGAAAAGCAGCCGGGCTTTGCTCAAACCCGCATTGGACATATGTGCAAAAGCGACTTCGGTATTGGAAAATTCAACAAGTGAATTTTTCATATTCATTCTGTTTGCAAAGGAACAACAGAAACCCGAAGGTTTATACACAAATTAAACAGAAAATAGTCAGTTATGGCAGTCTCAGCCCCAATTTATCTATCATCTCTTTCCATTCAGGGTTCTTGGACAGCATGAAATCCAGCTTTTCCTTTTCTGTGTAGGGTTTTCGGTCGGTTATTTCCGCAGCGCCTTTTTCAATTCTTAGGGATTGAATAGCCCCATGGGTTTTTTGAGAAATGAAGCGTATAAAGTCCATTCGCACATCTTCAATAGCATCCTGCTGAGCTGCTGAGGCAATGGTAACTACAATTTCACTCCCCTGTAGTACCGGTGTTATAGCTTTCATGAGGCTGGATGTTCTGACGCCGGCCGACTGGCTAAATTCATGCCAGCAGTAATTGAGTGTTTCTTGACTTACCTGCGCCGGTTCGGCAACTTTCTGTTCTTCCTGTGGTGGTTCATCGTAGGCGATTTCGGATTGCACCACACTTGTTTCTCCATTTTTTTCTTCCTTAATGGCAAGGTTTCTGTCTTCCTGCTTTTTTTGCTTAAACGCCTCAAATCCCGACAATTGAATCCTTGATTCCTGTACTTTGGCAGTAAGCTTTTCAGCGGATTCTACCTGCTTGGGCGTTGCTTGATTTTGCTCTTTACCCTTGCTTACGGGTTCAGGGCTTTTTTTTTTAATTCCTCCAGGGTAGCCACATGGGAGATGAAAGATTTCAGGTTTGCCAGTTTCATCAGCGTGAGTTCAAGCAGCAGTCTGGGATGGCGGCTTATCTTGTACTTCTCATCACAATCATTGAGAAGATTTAAGCCATTTAAAATCAGAGAAAAGCCCATAGCGGCAGCCTGCTCGGCATATTTTTGCCTAAAATTGTCTGACATATCCAGCAAAGCAGCCGTGCGGACATCTTTGCACACTGCCAGATTGCGAAAATGGGCTGTAAGTCCTGCTACAAATACCGAACCGTCAAAACCACGGCGAATAATGCTATCCAGCTTTATAATGCAGCTTCCGGCATCACCATTCAATATGGCATCTGTTATTTCAAAATAGGTATCAGCATCCAGTTCGTTGAGAACTTCCACTGCTTTTGAATAGGTAAGTCCCCCATCGCTGTAGCTTACCAGCTGATCAAAGATGGATAAAGCGTCACGCAAACCGCCATCTGCCTTTCGCGCAATAAGGTGCAGGGCATCATCCTCAGCTGAAACGCCCTCTTTTTGGGCTATTTCCCTGAGGTGGTCCACCATATCCCTCACTTCAATCCTGTTAAAATTAAAAACCTGACAACGGCTGAGAATGGTAGGAAGAATCTTATGTTTCTCAGTAGTGGCCAATATGAAAATAGCATAAGGAGGCGGCTCCTCCAGTGTCTTCAGAAATGCGTTGAAGGCACTGGCAGATAGCATGTGCACCTCATCGATAATATACACCTTGTATTTTCCTACTTGTGGTGGAATCCTGACCTGATCAAGCAGATTGCGCATATCATCAACAGAATTGTTGCTGGCGGCATCAAGTTCAAAAATGTTAAAAGCAAAATCCTGTTTGGGATCTACTTCACCGCCCTGGCTGTTAATTACCTTTGCAAGAATCCTAGCGCATGTGGTTTTACCGACACCGCGGGGTCCTGTAAACAGAAATGCCTGAGCCAGCTTATTGCTTTCAATTTCACGCATGAGTGTATCCGCCACATGTTTCTGCCCTACGACTGCGTCGAAGTTGGTAGGGCGATACTTACGGGCTGATACGATATACTGTTCCATGAAACGATTGCAAAATAAAACGGAAGGTGGCAGGTTGACAAGGTTTGTGCATAAGTGATGAAAATAATTTTATTGGCTTAATATTGAACAAAAGTGACCTTTTTGTTAACCAAAACATCAGAAACCTTTTGCATCTTTGTGCCCACAAATTTTTCATGCGAATTTTATTTATAGGGTTTTTGTTGATTTTCAGCAATAAACTGGGGGCGCAGGCAAATAATTCAGGAACTGAAATACCGGTTTCCGGGAAAATACAATCAATACAAGGTAAGGCAGTTTATCCCTGTTTCTTGAAATTTACGTATCTGAATACTGATTCTTCAATCCACCGTAGCAAAACAGATTCTACCGGGTTTTTTAGGGTTAAACTAAACAAACCCGGCAAATACAGACTGAATGCAACTGCCCAAGGATATGAAACCTATACCGCTTTTTTCACTTTCGAAGATATCAATGAATCCTACGATTTGCGGATACTTTATATGAAAAGCAATGATACAACAAGACTCAAAGAGGTATTGATTGTTTCAGATGCATCACCGGTAAGATTAAAAGGCGATACAACCGAACATTCCGCTTCGGCCTATAAAACCAACCCCGATGCAACAGCTGAGGATCTTGTAACCAAAATGCCCGGAATTACCAATAACAATGGGCAAATTCAGGCTCAGGGTGAAAATGTAAAACAGGTTTTGGTTGACGGCAGACCGTTTTTTGGTGACGATCCCAATACAGTACTCAGAAATATGCCGGCTGAGGTTATTGATAAAATACAGGTTTTTGACCGCCGCAGCGATCAGGCACAGGCAACGGGTTTTGATGATGGGAATACATCAAAAACCATGAATATCATAACCCGACAACAGTTTAGAAATGGCACATTTGGCAGGGTAAATGGTGGATACGGCACAGACGACCGTTACAAATTATCCGGAAATGCAAACCGATTCAAGGGCGCAGAAAGATTCACTGTACTGGGCGCAGTCAACAATATCAACGAACAAAACTTCAGTTCGGAGGACTTAATGGGTGTTATGGCCGGCAGTGGTGGTGGCGGAGGAGGAATGCGCGGTATGATGGGTGGCATGGGCGGAGGAATGAGACGTCCGGGTGGCGGAAGTTACGGTCCTCCCTCTCCCTCTGACAACTTTAGTGTTGATCAGCGCAACGGTATCACCAAAACCATGGCTTTTGGCCTCAATTACAGCAACAAATGGAAAAAATCTGAGTTGAGCTTTTCCTATTTTGGCAACGCAACCGAAAACAGCAATTTATCGGGAACCAAAAGATATTATGTTACCGGAAATCAGAACGGACTTTTTTATAATGAAAACAGCAGTTCGATTACACAGAATGCCAATCACCGCCTAAACGCCCGCTGGGAGTGGAAACCCGACACAATGAGAAGTTTTTTGGTTACGCCTAAAATAAGTTTGCAAATCAACAAACCTGAGTCAAACATTTCAGGCAACAATGCTTTAAACAACCTGGAAGTTAACAGCACAAGCAATTTTTATCAGGCAAGCCTTACAGGTTACAACGCAAGTGTGGGACTTCAATATAACGTACGCTACAAAAAGAGAGGCCGTTCACTGACAATGAATGCCACACCGGGTCTCAGCGGTAACACCGGCAACAGCAGCTGGTCTACGGGCACATTGCAAAAGCAGGACACAGTTCCGCTGATTCTGAATGATGTAAAAGCAAATCAGGATCGTGAAACCATGAACGGAAATGGCAGCATAACCTACACAGAACCCTCGGGTAAAAATGCCATATGGAGCTTTTCGCTAAACGGCAATTTGAATAAAACGCGCAGCGACCGTTTAACCAATGCATTTGACAGTGCAACCCTCGAGTATACGCGTCCTGACACGTTGCTTTCCAACAATTTCAACAGCCTATACAGCAATGCCAGCGCAGGTATTGCCTACCGCTGGCAAAAAAACAAATGGAGCTGGAACATAAGCGTAAATGCACAGCAGGCATGGCTTAACAATGAACAGCGGTTTCCGATGGTTTATTCGCTTTCCCGACCTTTCAGAAATATTCTGCCCGGTGGAATGCTTATGTACAAACCCAATGAGCGCGAAGGTTTGCGCGTATTCTACCGATCCGCTACCAATGCACCTTCCATTGATCAACTTCAAGAGGTGGCCAACAACAGCAACCCGCTTAACATCAGCATTGGTAACAGCAAGCTTCGTCAAGACTTTCAGCATGCCCTGTTCAGCAGATATTCATGGGTAAACGTAAAGAAGGGATCGTCGGTTTTTCTTATGGTGGCAGGCACAATCACGCAGGATTATATAGGAAACACCACTACCATTGCCTTTGCTGATACACAAATTGCAGGCACTTCAATTCTGCTCCGTCGAGGCGCACAATTGATAAGGCCTGAAAACATGGATGGCAACAGATCTTTCAGAACCTTTGCCAATTACAGTATTCCTATCAAATTTATAAAATGCAATCTAAACATCAATGCAGGTGCGTCCATAAGCCGCACTCCGGGCAAAGTGAATGATGCATTGAATTATGTCAGGAATTTCACGCCAAGTCTGGGTGTTGTAATAAGCAGTAACATTTCAGAAAAGGTTGATTTTACACTCTCTTCCAATACATCAGTTACCGATGTGAACAATACCTTACAGACTTCGCTAAACAGCCGTTTCACCAACCAGAATAGCCGCTTTCGCATTCAGGTTCAGCCCTGGAAAGGACTGGTATTGCAAACCGACATCAACCACCAGCTATACAAAGGCTTGTCCGGAGGATTCAACAATAACTTTTTACTCTGGAATGCCGGAATCGGCTATAAATTTTTGAAGAAAAAGGCGGCTGAAATTCGTTTTACTGCCTTTGATTTAATAAAACAGAACAACAGCCTGAGCAGAAATATCACCGAAACGTATTACGAGGATGTACAAACCAACGTTTTGCAGCGTTACTACATGCTCACATTCACATACAACCTAAGGGCATTCAAAATGCCTGAAGGCAAAGAAGAACGCAGAATGTGGCATCCACACCAATAAACGTTTTGAGTGAATTTACAACAAAGACCGATAAATCTGGTTGAGTTGCTCTGCAACAGCAGTGGCATCAATCTTGGATAGCAATTCTCCCCTGCCTTTTTCCATTTCAGCCTGATATTCAGGTGCCAGGCTTTCCAACATCACGGATGCAATTTCATCGGAATTATTTGGATTGAAATAGCGTGCCGCCTTCCCTGCAATTTCTCTGAATACCGCGATATCTGAAACTGCCATAGGCCGACCACATACAGCTGCCTCGGCAAGTGGAATCCCAAACCCTTCAAAAAAACTGCAATTAACCATCAGGGATGCTCCGTACACCAACGCATGTAAGGTCACAAAATCACAATCGGCAAAGAAATGAACCCTGTCAGTAAGCTTCTCAGCTTCCACAAATGAGCGGCATTTTTCCAGCGTTTCCCCCTTAGTACCTGCAAGCACAAGATGAAGGTCGGTTTGCTTTTGGATTTTTACGAAGGCCTCAATCAGGCTGCCGTGATTTTTTCGCTGCGTGAAACTGCTAACGTATAAAATGTAGGAGGATTTTACGGGTGAAGCAGCTGGTTTTTCATACCATACCGCATCCACAGGCTGATAAACCACCTTTATTTTAGCCTGTTCTTTTTTATAAAATAATCTGATATCATTTGCGGTTGTTTCGCTGGCCGCCACAACAATATCAGCATTGCGCAAGGCATAACCTGTTTTGAGATGATAAATCCAGCGATCCACAAAGTTGTAATAACCGGGAAATCTTTTAAAAATCAGATCATGAATAGTAACCACGGTTTTTACACCTGAACCATTCAGTCCCAATGGAATTTCGTTGGTAAGCCCATGATAAACCTGAATTCCGGCTCTAACAAGGTCCTTTTTCATTCCAAAAACCCTCCAAATGGAGCCTTTGCGAAGGGTTTCAGCAATAGTTATACCGGATGGCAACACAGTGCCTTTTTGGCCGGGAGCAAACAATGTATATTGATTTTCGGGATGGTTTTTCAGCAAAGCTTCAACCACACTTCGGCTGTAGTTTCCCAGCCCCGTGCGATTGTTAAAATACCGCTTTGCGTCAAAACCGATAATCATCACACAGCTACGTTAAAATCGCGAAGCGCGTCGTTTAGTGAGGTTTTGGTATCCGTGCTTTCTTTCCGCTGACCAATAATCAGTGCGCAGGGTACATAAAATTCTCCACCTGAAAATGTTTTTTTAATAGAACCCGGAATCACTACGCTGCGGGGTGGAATATAGCCACGAGTAAGTTCTTTACCACTTTCTGCATCTATGATTTTGGTACTCATGGTAAGTGTTAATCCGGCTCCTAAAACAGCCTGTCTGCCAACCCTCACTCCCTCCACTACAATACAACGAGAGCCTACAAAACAATCATCTTCAATAATTACCGGGGCCGCCTGAACGGGCTCTAAAACACCGCCAATTCCTACACCGCCGCTAAGATGTACATTTTTACCAATTTGGGCGCAGCTTCCCACAGTTGCCCAGGTATCTACCATGGTTCCGCTATCTACGTAAGCGCCAATATTTACGTAGGATGGCATCATGATAACGCCGGGTGCGAGAAAAGATCCATAACGTGCAATGGCATGCGGTACAACCCTCACGCCAAGTGCTGCAAACCCCGTTTTAAGTTGCATTTTATCATGAAATTCCATTGGACCGGCATGCAGGGTTTCCATTTTGCGGGTAGGGAAATAAAGTATTACTGCTTTTTTTATCCAGTCATTGTTTTGCCAGCTTCCATCAGGCATAGGTTCGGCCACGCGGAGTTCCCCTTTATCTAGCTTTTCAATTACGTATTCTATGGCATGTATATATTCCTGTTGTTGCAACAAACTTCTGTTCTCCCAGGCATCTTCAATTAAATTCTTTGTATTTTGCATAAAAATTAATTCGGCCGCAAATTTGCAACCATATTTGCGAAGTACAAAGACACCCATGAGAAAACTGCTCTTGTTTCCTTTCACCTTCGGATTATTCAGCACACAGCTTTTATCCCAAAATCAGGTTTTGACAATAGAAGATTGTTTTAATCCCAAGTTTTCACCTTCCGGTCTGCGGGGCGTACAATGGATTCCCAACAGCAACAGATTTACACAGATAAAAGGCAAAGCACTATTATCAACTGATCCCGGAACCCTGATAAGTGACACCTTATTTACTTTAGAAAGCCTTGCTACCCTTGCCAATATGGAAGGTGGGGAGGTGAAATCTTTACCTGCAGTTACGTGGAAATCAGAAAAAGAATGTTGGTTTGTCAATAAAGGAAAATTATTCATTTACAATGCTGCCGATAAAACCCTGATTGCCAAACGAAAATTTATAGAAAATTACGATGCCATTGAAATTTCGGAAAATTCACTGAACGTGGCATTGATTGAAAAAGACAATATAAGCATAGTAACTGCCAGCGGTCCCCGCAGAATAACAGAAGACGGTGGCAATGGTATTGTTTATGGCCAATCGGTTCACAGAAATGAGTTTGGCATAAATAAAGGATTTTTTTGGAACAGCGAAGGAAACAAACTGGCTTTTTACCGCATGGATGAAACCAGGGTAACCCAATATCCACTGACCAATATTGCGGATGGTCCAGCCCAAAACAACTACATACGCTATCCCATGGCCGGAGACAGCAGCCACTCTGTGAAAGTGGGCATTTACAACTGCCTCACCGAAGAGACCATCTATTTGAGTACCGACGGGCCTTATGATCAGTATTTGACCAATATTGCCTGGAGTCCCGACGGTCAGTTTATTTACCTGGCATGGGTAAACCGTGAACAAAATCACATGCAGTTGCGGAAATACAGGGTTAATGATGGAAAACTGGACAAGGTGGTTTACGAAGAAAAAAACGAAAAATATGTAGAACCGGAACACCCCCCTATTTTCATTCCAGGCGAAGATAATAAATGGTTATGGATGAGTGAAAAATCCGGCTATAACCAACTGTACCTCATGGATGACCAGCACCCTCCCATTCAGCTCACAAAAGGCAACTGGGCAGTAACCGACTTTCTGGGATTTACCAAAGACCATCAGGGATTCTATTATGAAAGCACCCAAGAAAGTCCTTTACAGCGTCATGTTTACCTGTTCAAATTCAGGGATCGAAATCCCAAACCTGTAAAAATCACCAAAGGAATTGGCACCCACAAATTAGTTATCAATACACATGCCGGCACCTATCTGGATGTTTATACATCTACACTTATTCCCCGAAGATACAGTGTGCATCAGCTGGATGGAACCCAAATAAATATTATTCATGAAGGTCCGAATCCATTATCCGGATATCAGATAGGCGATATTCGTATTGAACCGGTTTTGTTAGACAACAACACAGCGCTTTATGGCCGTTTGTTTTTACCACCGGATTTTGATCCAAAAAAGAAATACCCGCTTCTCGTTTATGTGTATGGCGGGCCTCATGCGCAAATGGTTACAGAAAGCTGGCTGGGAGGTGGTTCATTATGGATGGCTTATCTGGCACAAAAAGGCACTATTGTTTACACGGTTGATAACAGGGGAAGTTCCAACCGTGGTTTTGAGTTTGAAAGTGTTACACATCGCAATCTGGGCAGTGTAGAAATGAGCGATCAGCTTTTTGCGTTAAAACAACTTGTAAAACGTGGTTTTATTGATACCAACCGAATGGCCGTTCATGGCTGGAGTTTCGGTGGATTTATGACAACCTCATTAATGACAAGAGCACCCGGAACATTTAAGTTGGGCGTTGCCGGTGGACCCGTTATAGACTGGAAGTATTACGAAATCATGTATACAGAACGTTACATGGACAAACCTTCCGAAAATCCGGAAGGCTATAAAAAAGCCAATCTGCTGGGCTATGTTGACCAGCTAAAAGGCAAGTTAATGTTAATTCACGGCATGGATGATGATGTTGTGGTTCCACAGCATAGCTACATGTATTTGCAGGAGGCCGTAAAACAGATGAATACCCATGTGGATTTCTATTTGTATCCCGGCCATAAGCATAATGTAGTTGGCCCCGACCGTGCACATCTTTACAAAAAAATAACCAACTACATTCTGGAAAATTTGTGATAGAAAGCCTGCAAATAGTTGAATGTCCGCGCGATGCGATGCAAGGCATTAAAGGATTTATACCCACTGAGGTAAAGATTGATTATCTTAGGCGGTTGCTGGCATGCGGTTTTCATACCCTCGACTGTGGCAGTTTTGTAAATCCGTCTGCTGTTCCTCAAATGGCAGATACAGCAGAAGTTTTAACTCGAATTGGCGAATTTAAAGGTGATACAAAATTGCTGGTGATTGTTGCCAACGAACGCGGTGCTGCCAGGGCTATTGCATACAACATGGTGAATTATCTTGGCTACCCGTTCAGTGTAAATGAAACATTCCAACGCCGAAACACAAACAGCACTACCACCGATGCGTTTATTCGCATGCGCAAAATTCATGAACTGGCCTCCATTGCAGGCAAGGAACTCGTAGTATATATCAGTATGGCGTTTGGTAATCCTTATGGCGAAAATTACGACAGAGACGAAGTAATACGCTGGGCAGACAGAATTGTTAAAGAAGGAATAACTACCATAAGCCTAGCCGATACAGTAGGACAGGCAAAAACAGACGACATTCGTTATTTATTCGAAACACTTTCACGAAAACATCCAGGTGTGGTTTTCGGGGCCCATTTTCACGCCCGTCCGGATGCCTGGCAAAATAAAGTAAAGGCAGCCTGGGAGGCAGGTTGCCGCAGGTTCGACAGTGCCATTCTGGGTTTTGGTGGGTGCCCATTTGCCAATGATGAACTCACAGGCAATATTCCAACCGAAGGGTTACTGGCATGGATAAACACACACACAGCGTCAAACATCAATGCTGAAGCATTTTCAAACGCCCTGAAAAGGGCTTCAGGAGCCTATCACGGCCAATAAATATTAGCGCCGAAGGGTATTTAGCCTTTGTACGATTTCCATTAATCCATCGCGATAATTCTTACCCACGGGAATATCCTTGTTCCCTACCTTAATACTGCTACTATGCACAGAAACAATCTTGTCAATGGCTACAATAAAACTTCTGTGAACGCGAATAAACCGCTCAGAGGGAAGCCCTTGTTCCATATTTTTCATGGTTTGCAGTGTAACGATACGTTTATCATCCGAGGTCCAAATTTTAACGTAATCAGCAAAAGCTTCTACCAGCCATATATCGGTGAAGGCAACCTTAAGCAGTTTACCATCACTTTTCACAAAAACAGATCCCTCTGAAAGCTCAGAATTGTCTTTTGGTAACGAAGAACGCAGTTCAAAATACTCTTCAAGCCTTTTGATTGTTTTTGCAAGACGATCCGGAGAAATAGGTTTTAGCAGAAAATCAAGGGCTTCTATTTCAAAGGCTTCTGCCGCATATTCCTGATGGGCTGTTGTAAAAACAACCACACTTCCGCTATCAGCAATACTTCGAGCAAATTCAATACCGCTAACGCCGGGCATATTTATATCGCTGAAAACCACCTGAACTTTATTATTCTTCAAGTAATCCATTGCTTCCAAGGCATGGCCAAATGTTTTTTCCACCTTTATACCGGAATGATGACTCAAAAGGGTTTGCATGACCTCCAGGGCCAGCGGTTCATCATCTACACAGATACAACGTAACGTTTCAGACATATTTTCAGGTATTTAATGCAAGTTTAACATGATATTCGGTATCTTCATCCTTTACGTTTAAAGTATATTTTTCGGGATAAATAATATCGAGGCGTTTTTTTAGATTGGCCATACCAATTCCACCTTGTCCTTTTTCAGTTTCGGCGAGATTTGATGGTTTGGAATTGGATATTTCAAAGACAATCTCAGATGCAGTCGCTTCCAGGCGTATTTTTATCCAGGCATCTGCTATGGTATTAAATGCCCCATGCTTTACGCTATTTTCCAAAAAAGTAAGAAACAACATAGGCTCAATCTGTGCTTCATTTAAATTACCGTGGGTTTCAAAATGAATTTCAGCCCTGCTGCCAAGTCTGATTTTCTCCAGGTCTATATAATCTTTTAAATACTGAACTTCTTTGGATAATGGCACCCTGCCATCCACCGCCTCATAGAGCACATAGCGCAGGATATTGCTGAGACGCAGAACCACCTCAGGAGCAAGATCACTCTTTTTCAAAGTCAGAGCATACAAATTATTCAGACAATTAAATAAAAAATGAGGATTAATCTGAGATTTAAGGAATTTAAGCTCAGTTTCGGTGTTGATTTGCTGTAGCCTTCGTCGTGCCTGTTCTCCCTGATACCAGTTTTTCAGCAATTTCAGCACCATGCTCAGCACTACACTGAATAAAATAGACAAGGCAATAAGAATAAAGAAATTCCATGACCAGACCATGTTCTTCAGATCACGGTTATTTACCAACTTATGAATGATAACAGAAATGGGAAATGCTGTAGCTGCAATGGTTAAGACAAGAACAACAATGTAGGTAACATATTGACGGCTATACAGGTATCTATTGACAAAATAATAATTATTTACATAGCTTACAGCCGCATGAAATGTGAGTATAAGGGAGGAAAACAAAAGCCACTCTCTGAGATTTTTTCCGGGCTGAAGCGATACAGCCACAATAAATGCGTAAAAAAACCAGAAAAAGATATGATACAACCTGGATTGGTTTATAAACCTGTAGGTTGATGAAATGATATTTCTAAAGAAGGACAATTAATGCGTTTATCTTCCCATAAACAGGGCTATAAGACGTATTCCCCACTCCTTGTATAAACCGGATTCTTCCACATTGGCTCCAAGAGTGCGGTCTTCTTCTACCATCTCTTTTGGGGTACTGCTGCTCTCCTGACATGAGAAATAACGCTGTGCTGCCCAAAAGCCGATAAGATTGAGGATAAGCAATACC
>RGEC01000360.1 GCA_009918425.1 Bacteroidota bacterium | reverse complement strand
TGGATATTTCTTGCGATGGCAGTAGGTGTTGCTCTCGGTGTGTATATGCCTTCAGTACCGGCCGCTATACAATCTATGGGGGATGGTACCACCAATACACCACTGGCATTAGGTCTGATACTTATGATGTATCCCCCACTTGCAAAAGTGCGTTATGAGAAAATTCCCACATTGTTTGCCAACAAAGGATTGTTCTTTTCCAATATGCTCATCACCTGGATTATTGGTCCTGCACTGATGTTTTGCCTAAGTGTGTTATTCCTTTCAGATTATCCGGATTACATGTCGGGTCTGATTCTCATTGGCATTGCCCCCTGTATAGCCATGGTGATTGTATGGAATGAACTGGCTGAGGGGAACCGTGAGTATATTGCTGCGCTGGTGGGTATTAACAGTGTATTGCAATTGTTGTTTTTCAGTGTATATGCCTGGTTTTTTCTGGAAAAACTTCCACCTGTTTTTGGACTTAGCTCCATACAGGTGAATATTGGCATAGCCGAAATAGCCAAAACAGTTGGGATTTATCTTGGAATTCCATTTCTCATGGGTGTCATCAGCCGTTACGGATTAATTGCCCTTAAGGGAGAAGAATGGTATAATCATAAATATATTCCACGTATTTCGCCCATTACCTTGACAGCCTTGCTTCTTACCATTGTTGTTATGTTTTCCCTAAAAGGAGAATTGATGGTGAAGCTGCCGCTGGATGTGGTGCGTGTAGCTATACCGCTGGTGTTGTATTTCTGCATAATGTTCGGACTGATGTTTTTTGTGGCAAAAAAACTGGGGGCCACCTACCCTGAAACCGCATCGGTTTCTTTCTCAGCCGCCGGCAACAATTTCGAGCTCGCGATAGCGGTTGCTATTGGGGTATTTGGATTAAACAGCGGTCAGGCTTTTGCCGGTGTTATTGGTCCTTTGGTGGAGGTGCCTGTGCTAATTCTTATGGTTAGGCTGGCATTTGTGCTGAAGAATCGGTATTTCTGATGTTTTCAGTCAGCATCTGAAACATACAAATACCCCAAACCAGAATGCAGGGAAATACTTTGAGTTGCCATGTTTCCACAATCAGTATGCGCCAGGCTTTTGGATAAACATCTGAAGGCCCGAGGCAAGTGAACAGCAATACAGGAATCAGCAGGGCAATCTGCCAAGGTTTTCTTTCGGGCATGGCAAAATACCACAGAAACACCCCCACAACCGCAATTATGAAAGTGGCACTTTCGGCCAT
>RGEC01000359.1 GCA_009918425.1 Bacteroidota bacterium | reverse complement strand
GCCATATGTAGACGCGCAATTGCGCGTCTACATATGGCGGGATAAAAACGTATCGCTAAATAGCCCCATGCTGCCGCCGGTATGCAAAAACACACCCTTGCCATCAGGCTTCAACTCACGCAATGCCCACAGGGCCTTGCCTGTATATACGGGATCAAACAAAATGCCCGTTTGGGCAATGGCACTTTGAACAAAATCCATGAGATTATCCGGCACCTTGGCGTAGCCACCAAAGGCATAGCCTTCCGGCACTTCAACCACATCCGCAAAACCCGCTTCCTGTATTAACCTGCGCTGTTCTTCGGCATTGTTCAATACCGCCACCGCCAACACCCGTGTGTGATACCCGCATGCTTTTATGCCCGTGGCAAGCCCTATGGCAGTGGTAGCCGTAGCTGAAGCATGCAAAATATAATCAGGAGCAAATGGCAAACCCTGCACCACACGGGCAACGCCGGACCATGCTGCCGGGCCTGCGCCCCCTTCGTCAATGAAATAGGCCGTTGTATCCTGCCCGAAGTGATTTTCAAACAAGCTCCTTTTATTGCGATAATCCTCCCGCGAAACAGGTATCAGCTGCATGCCATACAGCCTCGCCGCGGCGAGGTAATGATTGTGGATGGGCTCATCGGCGCGCAAAAATGCGGTGGTTTTCAGCCCTGTAATAGCCCCGACTGCGGCGGTTGCCAGCAGGTGGTTGCTGTAGGCCCCGCCAAACGTAACCAGATGATTTTTGCCTTCCTGTGCAGCCAACAGTAAGTGGTGCTGCAGCTTGCGCCATTTGTTGCCGCTCACCAGCGGATGAATCAGATCGTCGCGCTGAATGTGCACATCCCCCTCAATACCCTCTATTTTCAAGGGTTGCAGGGGCGCATGCAGTTTCTCAAATTCCGCTGCTCTGCCAATGCCTTGCCCTTGGGGGTTTTCAAGAGGTTCTTGTATATCGGCAACAAAAATTTCCTTCTTCCCACCGATTTCAGGAATACCGCCATATCGGGGAAAGCGGTTTCATACCCATTTTTCACCGACAGGGTGTACCAGTCGCAGGCTATTTCGGCATTGCCAATGCCGGTAAATGTAAAGGCCTTATCCAACGCTGCCATTTCCTGCACAGACAACGCAGGCAATCCCCGCAGTAAATGCAGCCAGTGGTGGGTGGTATAATCTATGGTGTCAATATCCGCAGGGTTGCGGCTTTTTGTATAGGTTACCATATCGGTTTCCACGCGCTGCAGCTCC
>RGEC01000358.1 GCA_009918425.1 Bacteroidota bacterium | reverse complement strand
GGATTTGACTGATCTATTGGGCCAATGCGGCACTATCATTAAACAAAGTCCGGAAGAGATTATTATTGAAAAAGGAATACAATCATTCCGAAGTATTTCTGCAGATGCAACACGTAGCAGCCAGCACATCTCTGCCATGATGCTGGTGGCTCCTTGCTTTCCGGGTCGCAAAGAAATTCAATTAAAAGGGAAACCGGCATCATTCCCCTACATTCGGTTGACCGCAGAAATGTTAAGATTGTTTGGTGTTGAGACCGCTATCAGCCAAGAGAAAATTATCATAAACGAAGGGTCATACAAGGCGCCAAACACTATAAATATAGAACCTGACTGGTCTTCCGCAGCTTTTTTTTATTCGCTGGTTGCTTGCGAACCGCAAATCAGCATATTGTTAAAAGGGTTGAGCTTACAAAGTCTTCAGGGGGATTTTGCAATCGCCGGGTTTTATCATGAACTGGGGGTAACATCATTGCAAACCGAAACAGGAGTCTTAATCAGCCATAACGGACTTATCAATACCAAACCATTTTTCGATTTACGCCATCACCCCGATTGTGCGCCTGCTTTATTGGCTGCCAGTGCTTACTTGCATTTAAATGCGGAGTTTGCAGGACTAGAGAATCTTGCAATAAAAGAAAGCAATAGGATTCAGGCTATGATAGATAACCTTCAGCAAGCCGGTATATCATTGGTTTACAAAAACGGATTATACAGGCTGGTTTTTGATAACCTATCGGTAGAAAATGTCGGACATTATCACATTCACACCCACAATGACCACCGCATTGCTATGGCTATGGCGGTTTTTGGCTTGAAATATGATATTACCATAGATAATAGCGACTGCGTAAACAAATCTTTTCCTGGTTTTTGGCAACAGTGGAGCCATTGGTTCCAAGCAGAACCTTAATTTTGTAACAGATGGCCTCAAATTCTATAGGAAGTATTTTTAAGGTTAGCAGTTTCGGTGAGAGCCATGGAAAAGGTGTGGGGGTATTGCTGGACGGAGTCCCTGCGGGAATTGTAGTTGATGAAACCTTTATCAAATATGCATTGCAGCGCAGAAGACCCGGTCAAAGTGCCGTTACCACGCAACGGAATGAAAAAGACAATTTCTTGATTTTGTCAGGTGTTTATGAAAATAAAACACTGGGTAGCCCCGTTTGTATCTGGATTCCCAACGAAGACCACAATTCGTCTGATTACGAATCGCTTAAAGACATATACAGACCGGGACACGCAGATTACACATACGATGC
>RGEC01000357.1 GCA_009918425.1 Bacteroidota bacterium | reverse complement strand
AAACAGGTGCAGATTCTGGGTTAACGACCATTGCGCCATGCTGATAACTGCTAATAGGGATAGACGAAAAGAACGGCCCGCTTAATTGGCAATTTGCAATCAACCATTGGATTGAATCCACCGCTGAACT
Source organism: Bacteroidota bacterium (assembly GCA_009918425.1). Taxonomy (GTDB): domain Bacteria; phylum Bacteroidota; class Bacteroidia; order NS11-12g; family UBA955; genus RGEC01. Next base: position 1,130 of record RGEC01000357.1, on the reverse strand, counting down.
TAATGATCTTAATTGTAATCGACAAATTGTGCCGTTAATTCCAACTGGATTCAGGTTGAACCACAATATATTCCAACGACGATTCAAAGAATCAAAAGAAATTTGGGCGGAACTAAATCTTGGATCAAGGCTATCTATTCCGAGATAGGTAATACCAGGATTTGAGACTAAAATGGTTAAAGAAAATCCAGCTACATTTTGTCCGCCAACAATTGAAACAGGAATAAAACCGGTTTCCCCCTCGCAAATCGTATCATTACTTATTCTGATACTTTGGGATTTTGCCTGGAAACCCAGCAAAATCAAGAGGAGGAAACTTAAACAAACTAAAAATTTGGGGTTGAGGTATGATTTATTCATAATATGTTCTTTTAAACATTATTTTTTTATCGATTGCTGGATGCGTTTGTAATAAATATATCCTCATTACCATAGGTTACTATGCCATCGGAATTTTTTGCATAACTCCGTATATAATAAGTCGTAGACGGATTCAGGTCGCGAAGTACAGTGTGAAATAGGCCTATCCCTGAGCCCTCCTCCGTTCTCGCATGGCTAATATTTGGATTAAGGGATGTGGAATAACATATACCCCTCAGAAGAATTGAATTTCCCCCATCATTGCTGATATTTCCACCACTTATCGCGCTATCTATCCCAACGGAAAAGGGTGAAATCGTTGTGACAGTTGGTAAACAGAGGTGATTTGAAATCGGTATACATGTATTAACAGTTACATCTCTTGAAATAACTATATTGGCGCATCCGCTTGGGCCATTTATCGTATAAATTATACTTGCAACACCTTGCGCTACACCCCTTACTAACCCAGTAGCGGGATTTACGGTAGCCACTGTTTCCATGCTACTCGACCAAATACCACCGAGCACTGTGGAAGAGAAAATGGTCGCCCTATTTACACAAAGCACTTGCTTGCCGCTGAGAATTCCAGCAGTAGAAGGACAAGCAGCTATGCCCGTTGTTATTGATCCATTAACCCATTCGGTATTTGCAATGACTTCGGCAAATTCATCAGCATATTCACAATTCCCCGCTGTGGCTAAGTCCCACTTTACCGAACTACTCCCCGTAGCCAATACCACAAAGCGTACGTTGAACATCACCCCGCT
>RGEC01000356.1 GCA_009918425.1 Bacteroidota bacterium | reverse complement strand
GCTGTTATTGATAATAAAGCTCTTCCAGTTAAATGTTAAATCGCGGTTTTTAAATTCTATATCGTAACGGTAACGGCTGTAGTAATAAGTGAAATTGGAAAACAGTTTTTTATTGAACACATGATTCCACCGGGCGGTGACGGTGCTGTTACCCCATTTTACACCGAAGGCATTGGGCGCACTAAAGGCATCATCACCGAAATATCCGCTGATGTAATAATGATCACGGCCTTTGCTGTAGTTTATTTTGGCTGCCAGGTCATAGAAGTAAAACTGGCTGCCGGATAAATTGCTCTTCAAGAAAGGCTTGGCCAGTGCATCAATATAACTTCGACGACCTGCCACCATAAAACTGGCCTTATTTTTCACGATGGGTCCTTCCAGGGTCAAACGGCTAAAGATAGTACCCACACCTCCATTGGCCTGAAACTGTTTTTTATTGCCTTCTTTCATGCGCACATCCAGTGTGCTGCTTAGTCGTCCGCCATACTGTGCCGGAATACCTCCTTTCACCAGCTGTACATCCTTTACCCCGTCAGGATTAAAAATACTGAAGAAACCAAACAGGTGTGCAGAGTTAAAAATAGGGGCTTCGTCCATCAATACTAGGTTCTGGTCAATGCCACCACCCCGCACATTGAAGCCGGTGGCTCCTTCCCCTACCGTAGAAACACCGGGCAAAAGCTGAACGGCCTTGATCACATCAGCTTCACCCAGAAATGCCGGAATTTTCTTAATGGTCTGGCTATTAATGTTTTGCGTACTAATATCTATTTTTCTAACATTATCATTTCGGTTGGCCTTGATATTCACTTCACCTATTCCCAGACTTTGTTTCAATAGGCTTATATTAAGGGTTACATGGGTATCCAGTTTAACTAAAATTTCGGAAGCATCATAACCCGGAGCTTTGGCAATAACCTGATGATTGCTTTTATCCAGCGTAATGCTAAAAAACCCGTAAGCATTGGTGGTCACAGACATACTTCCGTTCTGCAAAGCAACTACCGCACCGCTGATGCTTTCTGAAGAAGCGCTATCGCGAACATAGCCACTTAAAGTAAACTTTTGTTGGGCCTGCAAGGCAGAAAACCCGGCGCACATCAACAGCAACAAATATCTCGTCACGCGGTACAAAGTTACAGAGTAACAAAGGATGAGGGGATTTTGTTCACAGAAATCAGACGAATGAGGACTGATATACGACATAAAAAAAGCCGCTGTTTCCAGCGGCTTTTTTTATGTAATCTATTTTAAATT
>RGEC01000355.1 GCA_009918425.1 Bacteroidota bacterium | reverse complement strand
AGCACCATGAAGGATTTGCTGCCCGTACTCGAAAAGGTAGTACAAACCGGCAAACCCCTGCTGATCATCGCTGAAGATGTAGAGGGCGAAGCTTTGGCTACGCTGGTTGTAAACAAAATCCGTGGTGCCTTGAAAATCGCTGCCGTAAAAGCCCCCGGCTTCGGTGATCGCAGAAAAGAAATGCTGCAGGATATTGCCATTCTTACCGGTGGCAGTGTAATCAGCGAAGAGCAGGGCCGCAGGCTGGAAGACGCGCAGCTGACCGACCTCGGACGTGCGGAAAAAATAACCATCGACAAAGACAACACCACTATTGTAAACGGTGCCGGTGACAAGGCAGGTATTGCTGCCCGTGTTAACCAGATCAAGGCGCAGATAGAAACCACTACCAGCGACTACGACCGTGAGAAGCTGCAGGAGCGTCTGGCCAAACTGGCCGGTGGTGTGGCTGTACTATACATTGGTGCGGCTACCGAAGTGGAAATGAAAGAGAAGAAAGACCGTGTGGATGATGCCTTGCACGCAACCCGTGCTGCTGTAGAAGAAGGTATCGTACCGGGCGGTGGTGTTAGCTTTATCCGTGCTATCAAAGCGCTGGATGGCCTCACCGGCGATAATGAAGACGAAACTACCGGTATCGGAATCGTTCGCCGCGCACTTGAAGAACCTTTGCGTCAGATCATTGCCAACGCAGGCGGTGAAGGCAGTATTGTAGTGCAGAAAGTTACCGAAGGCAGCGCCGATTTTGGCTACAATGCCCGCACTGAAAAGTACGAAAACCTGATTGCAGCGGGTGTAATTGACCCCAAGAAAGTGAGCCGTGTGGCTTTGGAAAATGCAGCCTCTATTGGCGGTATGATCCTTACCACCGAGTGCGTTCTTTCCGAAATCAAGGAAGAAGAAAAACCCCATTCTCATGGCCCCGACATGGGCGGCATGGGCGGCATGATGTAAGTAAATCCTGAATTATTTAAAAAAGGCTATCCGAAAGGGTAGCCTTTTTTGTGTAAATAAATTCATTAAATTATTGTAGTAAATGATTTATTAATTTCATGGTAGTAACACGGTAAACTGTATAGATAAATTTTACAGCGTGAAGCACAAGCTAAATGGTGGTATAGTTAGCTGCTTGAAAAGCAGTCTGTATGTGATAATGGTCTTTTGTGGAATGCAGAAGGGGTGGGGGCAGACGTTGTTGTTAAATGAAGATTTTACGGGATTAACAACTTCATCTAATCTAGCTGGTCAAAACTCTTGGACA
>RGEC01000354.1 GCA_009918425.1 Bacteroidota bacterium | reverse complement strand
ATTGCTGAGCATGAACCTTTAACTTCCTGACTGGCTAGTTTAACTCCAAAAGAAACGGCACCACTGAATCCGTCTCCAAAAACAGGGTCTGAACGCATGATTGAGATACGACCATTAAAACTGAGATTCGAAATAGCGACCCGCAGTGTAAAATCTTCTAACTGTGCACGCACGAATACCCAGCGATCCATATTTCGTTCATTTTTAAAATCCGTAAAAATGGCGAAACGTGTATTACATCCTATTTTTTCAGACAGGTTGAGGCCCAGTCCAAATTGAATTCTAACCTGTCCATTCTCGGTGCCTGCCTCAATGGAATGAATGGAAACCGGAAAATTACTGATACGCTGAGACTGGGTTTCGTTTTTAGTAATACCCAGATAATCAATGGAGAATTTGGGTGATTTATTAGATACTAACAAGCCCTGAAAGGCAATGCCTCCAAAATCTGCGGCGGGTAGTTTTTCAGCGTTATTGCTATTTATGGAAATGCTGAGTTGGCCGTGCAGTAAGGCTCTGGCTGTAACATTGCCGCGAATACTTTCCAGATACACCTGACACCCCGGATCCAAACGCACCCTACCCGCTTTTATAGCAGGAAACGTAACACTGTCGCGGGTCATAACCCTGAAGCTGTATTCGTCATTGAATCCCAACAGAGCATGGTATTGCAAATACTGTGTATCGGGTAGAACTGGCAGCCCCAATGGCCCGGCCAGTTCTGCTTTTGAGAGACAGTTTCGATAGAAAGAAATATTGGCCCTATCTATACCAAAACGCCAGCCCGCCAGGTTACCCTTCTCAGGTGAAAGAATTCGTTCTCCTTCTATATTTCCTGAAAAGCCTTTGGAATCCAAAATTAGATTTTTGATGGATAGAACTGCAGAAGCGCTGTCGGACGCAAACTTTTTGGGAAAATGCATTTTGCCTTCGGCGAGATAGAACCCTTCCCAGGAAACATCAAATCCCGGATCTTTGTAATTTTCAGGAAACTGCATGCCATTGGCATTCGCGTCTTCACTCAAATCAAGTGTCGCTTTTGTTATATTAAACACATACCCGTCCAAACCTTTAATCTGAAATGGTTTCAGGCTAATACTTGCCAGCATTTCTTCCCAGGATTTTACCTTCAGCTGAATGTGCGCGGAAAGTGCACTGTCTGGCATAGCACGGTGATTTTCATCTACCGGAACCAGCACATTGTTGCTGACACGGGCATTGGCTGTTATACCAAATTGCTTTAGACCACCGCAATCAAATT
>RGEC01000353.1 GCA_009918425.1 Bacteroidota bacterium | reverse complement strand
TCATCCGTTAACAAGTAGTTTCAATATTAATGACGCAACAATGGGTGAATGGTTGCAAAAAAAATGCTTTTTCTGCAATTAAGCCGTGAATTTAAGGGCAAAGCAGACCTGCTTAAATCGCAAAAACTAAATATAGTCATTTTTTACCACATTTCCAAATAAACCGGATTGCCGGGGGCGTATTTTTGCATTGTTTTGAGAGTTGATTTCCCAAAAACCATCTATTGTCTGCTGCTCTGCAGCATTCAGATACACAGCATATGGGCCTCAAAACTGACCGACTCAACCAAAATTCGCATTATGCCGGTTCCCACGCTGGGGTATACACCGGAAACGCGCGGCTATGCCGGAGCGGTTTGCCAACTTGCCTTCAAATCGGACCCAACCACAAGGTTATCAGCGGTTAAGACTGAGTTTCAGTATACACAAAAAAGACAAACCATTCTGGAATTGGCCGGCAGTATTTTTCTGCCCGCTGAAAAATGGCTCATCAACTTTACCGCGCACAGCAGCCGTTTTCCGGATTTCTGGTGGGGTGTGGGTATTCACACACCTGAAATCAACAAAGAAGGCTTTAATAGCCGACGGAATTGGCTGGAATTGGCCATACTGAAAAATGCAGGAAGGAACTGGTTTATAGGTCCGCTCCTAAAGCATCAACAGCGCAGCCATATTGAATTTAATCAAACAACAGCGGCATCATTTATGAGCGTTTCCGCAGTGGGATTTCAGCTCCTGCACGACAGACGCGACAACATGCTCAATCCCACAAAAGGAAATTATTTGGACATACAGCTTACCCGCAATAGCGCCGGCAACGCAGGCACTGGCTACAGAACTGCGATGGACAGCCGATTTTATAAAAAAACCGCCAAAAGCAACATTTTGGCGGGAAGAATGGCTTTTTCCCACCTGTCAGCAAACACCCATTTTTTTGACCTTGCCTTACTGGGAGGCGACCGAAACCTGCGTGGATATTACCTCGGAAGATTCAGGGACAGGGGAATGCTTGTTTTTAATGGCGAATTGCGAACAGCAATGCGCAAACGCTGGGGAATGGCGCTGGGCGTGGCCGCAGGCACAGTATTTACAGAACCTAAAGATATTGTTAAAAACCCTTTCAAACCCGCGTTCAATGCTGGACTGCGCTTTCTGGCCGATCGCAGGGAAAACATCAACCTGCGCATAGACTATGCTATTGGGGTAAAGGGCCAATCCGGGTTTTACTTTGCCTTCGGTGAAGCATTCTAATTCCAATCCGG